>JBBTUM010000079.1:0-8579 GCA_038063795.1 Patescibacteria group bacterium
GATGCCTTTTTCTCCGGCATATACCGACAGCCTAAGCTGCTCAGGTTTGAATCCGAGATACTTCGGACTCGTCAAGAATTCATAACTCCATGCGATGGAGTCTTTCTTGAAATAATCTCCGAGTGACCAGTTGCCGAGCATCTCGAAAAAAGTAAGGTGTGACGCGTCACCGACGGAATCAATATCGATGGTACGGATGCATTTCTGCACGTCCACGATGCGTGTGCCCTGCGGATGCTTCTCGCCCATGAGGTACGGCGTCAGCGGGTGCATGCCGGCCGGCGTGAAGAGCACCGTGGGATCGTTCTCGGGAATAAGCGAAGCCGAGGGGATCAGCTTATGTCCCTTGCTCTGGAAAAACTGGAAGTAGAGATGTCTGAGTTGTTTGGATGTCATAGCCGTATGTCATTCCGAGTGAAACGAAGTGAAACCGAGGAATCTCCCATGCTCACAAAGCTTTGGGAATGGAGATTTCTCCGCTTCGGTCGAAATGACAAATAAATTCAGTTAAGAACACTATACGTGAAAAAAACGATTTAATCAATGATTCCGCTGCCGACAAGCTCGCTTCCGCGATATGCAGCGAGCGTCTGACCGGCTGAGACGGCGCGCTGTGACACCGCGAAGGAAGCCATAATGGTCTTGCCCGTCTTCCGCAGCGTCACGCGCTGGTTCGCCTGCCGGTAGCGTATCTTCGCGGTGCACGCGAGAGGGAACCGATGCGAGCCGCCCAACCAGTGCCAGTCCCGCACCGTGATCTCACGCCGCAGTAAGGCAAGGTCATCGTGTACTCCGACGACAAGCCGATTTCGCTTGCTATCCTTGCCCACGACATAGAGAGCAGGACCTCCGCCGATATTGATGCCGCGACGTTGGCCGATCGTATAGTAAGAGACGCCGTCATGCGTGCCCACGATGCTCCCGCGCGTATCGACGATGTCCCCTTTCTGTGGCTCGATGTACCTCTTGAGGAACGCATCCATGGGCACCTTGCCGACAAAACAGATCCCTTGGCTATCCGGACGGTCTGCGTTCGGCAGTTTCAACCGTCGTGCGAGCGCTCGCACGCGGGGCTTTGTCATGGAACCGACGGGGAACAGCACGGAACGCAGCTGCGACTGATCAAGCGCTGCCAGGAAATACGACTGATCTTTATTCGCGTCTTTCCCCTTGTGCAGGTGATACACGCCGCGAGTATCTTTTGAAATCCTCGCATAGTGGCCGGTCGCTATCAGCTGTGCTCCTGAACGCTTCGCTTTCTGCGTAAACAGCTTGAACTTTATCTCCTTGTTGCACATGATATCAGGGTTCGGAGTGCGGCCGCGCTGATACTCCGTGACCATATACCGGAGCACCTTCGCATGATATTCATTCTCAAAATTCCAAGTCTCGACTGGTATGCCGAGATGCGTGGCGACGCGATACGCCATGAGCCGGTCCTCGCGCCAGGGGCACTCATGTCCCGGGCCGACCCGCTCTGCAAAATTCTTCATGAAAACCGCATGGACATCGTATCCTTGCTTTTTCAAAAGATATGCGGCAGCGGCGCTGTCGACGCCGCCTGAGAGTCCAACGATAACTTTTGTGCTGTTGTTGATTTTTTTCATATTCTAAACACCCAGACTTTTGTATCAAAAAAAGTCGGCAGAGGCAACTTCCCTACGCGATATGAAAAATCTTCAGCTTTTCGAGTGCCTTTGCGGCAAGTTTCAGACGCTCGGCATCCCCTGCGTACAAAGTAAAGAGGCGCTCACCCTTCACGACCTTGACACCGACTTCCTTGTTAAGATAGATCCCCGCAAGCGGGACTGCCGGAGCGCCAAGCGTTCGACAGATAAAGTTGATGGCGCGATTGTCCGTCGAGCGGATCGTACCGCTCCGTAACGCATTGTAGTATTTCTTGCAAGCGCCGAGCGTGATCGACTCCGAGTCAATGCTGGTCTTGCCTCCCTGCGCCTTGATGATCTGCTGCATCTTCTTCCATGCTTTGCCGCTGTCGAGTTGTTTCCAGGCGATCGTCGCTCCTTCGCCTTTTTTGCAGAATTTAGTCAATTCCAGAAGCTCCCCCGCAAGGTGCACGGACTTGTGCACGAGGTCACCCGGACGGTTGGTCTTCTGCTGTAATACCCTCAGAATGTCACGTGCCTCGAGCGCCGGTCCGACTCCCCTGCCCACCGGTCCTACTGCTCTGGTCACGATGACCTTTGTCCGAATGCCGAACCGTCGGCCGATATACATGAACATACGCGTCAGCCGCTTTGCGGTCTTCATGTCATGGATCTTCGCGGTAGGTCCGACCGGCATGTCGATGATAAGATGCGTGATACCGGTCGCGACCTTCTTCGCCATGATCGAAACGACCATCTTATTATAAGGCTCGAGGGAAAGCGGGTAGGTCACTTTCAGGATCTTATCATCAGCAGGTGCAAGATTCAGGCCGCCACCCCAGACCAGACACGCCCCGGTCTTCCGCACGATCTCCCGGATATCCTCGGTAGCAAACGTCACCGGCGCTATGACCTCCATCGTGTCCGCAGTGCCTGCGGGCGACGTGATCGCGCGCGAGGATGTCTTCGGGATCTTGATGCCGAGGGAGGCGATGATCGATACGACGATGGGCGTCGTGCGGTTACCGGGAATACCGCCGACCGAATGCTTGTCAGCGACAAGGCCGCCGAATTTTAACACGTCGCCGGTCTCGGCCATCGCTTTCGTAAGATAAAAAAGCTCGACGTTCGTATATTCGCGCATGAAACCCGAGGCGACGAAATACGTGATCTGCACTTTCGAGAGCTGGTCCGTCGTGATGTCCGAAATGATCGAGTATATCTCCTCGTAGCTGAGCCGCTTGCCGAGCAAGCGGCGCTTGATGGCTCTCACTGACTGCGCCTCCTGTTTGAAGCTGACCTCGACGATCGTACCGTTCGGGATCCGCATCCGGGACCAAATGTCCTTATAGAGACCTATCTGCCCAGGCTTCACACGAGCGCGGCTCGTATTCGCGTCAGCGATGAGCGTCTTGCCATTCACGGTCAGCTGCAGCTTGTCGCCCGCATGTATACCATAGTGCCACGCCTCCTGCTCGTTCAGAAGGGCGATCTTCAGTGTACCAGTCTCAACGGCGATCTTTTTTGTCTTGAGAAAGTATGACATGGAAAGGCTTACTCAAATCCGAACAACGCGACGACGCTCAGACGATCACCGGTTTCCGTGAATGAATAGTGCTTCTCAACGAGCGACAGTCCAGGGTGTTCCCTTCGAAAAAGATCGACATACTCAGCTTCGAGAGCAGTGAATGCTGCCCCATCGACGATCGACACGGCGGTATATGAAGCTGAAAAGGACAGCACGCCCGACGAAGCGCCCTCTGATTCACGGACGATCCGGGCGTTATCCCACGTAACGCTCAGATATGAGCCCAGCATAGAGGCGCCCGTCGCGAGTCTGGCCTGCTGCTGATCACCACGTAGTTCTGACCAGTGATTGTCGATCAGATATCTGCGCAGTGCATCATCCATCTCCTCAGCGAGCGGGGGTCTTCCGTTGTCGTTCACGAACGCCTCGTTCGCGGCTGAGACCGAATTCGCATCAAACGGGATCTCGGCCTCGGCTGACACATTTTCGAGAACCCCAAGAAGGTCTCCCTCGGGCAAGAGGCCTGAGCCGAGCTGCACGTTGAACGAAAAAGTAAGGCTCTGCGGCTTCGACGCGCTCTCACCCGTGAACGGCCGTACGATGAAATTAAGATTTTTTACAACCTCGGAAAGCGGATTCTCCTTCAACGCGCCAGTCGGTCCCGACTGCTTACTGCCGATTCCGCCATAGCGCCACCAGTAGAGCGCGCCGAAAAGGAGCAGCGCGCAGACCAGCGCCGATGTCAGAACCACTATTTTCTTCTTTGATGTCTTCGGCTTGGTCTCCATGGGTATGGCCTGCGGGATCCCAGGCGCTGGCGTGCCTGACATTTTCTTGAGGCTATGGGCATCCTGTACCCAGTGCTTCTCTTGGTGTTCCAAAAAATTGATCGGCTCTCGGATGTCGCCGACCGCGATGCGCGCCAAGCCCAGAACGACCAGGAATTTCGAGAGCACTGCCTGGTCGATCGTCACCTGAAAGACAGGGAGCGGAGCGGCGACAGTCACGGAGAGGCCCAGGTTCGACGCAAAATAGTCGTCGAGCCCTATCAGTGCCGCCGAACCACCGGAAAGGAGAACGCGGTCTATCGTACCGACCCGCTGTTCATAGTACTTGATAAAAACCAGCAGCTCATCCTTGAGCGGCTGCACCTGCCCTTGTATGATGAGCAGCTCAGCGCCGTCGCCTCCCTTCGCTTGCATACCCGACGCTACTTTTCTCTGCTCAGCGTCTGCTGGAGAGATCTTGAGCTTCTCAGCAAGAGCTGCCGTGATGTCATCGCCCGCGATATTGATATTGATCGTCTCTTGCAGTTCGCCGTGCCAAAAAATGGAAGCGATGGTCGTGCGGGACCCGATGTCGAGAACAAGCACCGTCTCGTCCTTCGTCTCATCCAGAACAGCGGCGCCGAGGGCGAGCGACTCCATCGTGACGAGCGTCACGCGAAGGTGCATGCTCGAGAAAAATGACACATACTCATCTACGAGAGCCGTATAGGTCGCGGCGAACAAATAGCGCGACACCGTTTCCGCGCGACCGACCTCCCGAAAGTCAGCCGCCGCGAGCGACATGTCCATCGGCAGCGTTTCCCGCGCCTGAGAGAAGAGCGCTGGCGGCACCTGCTTCGCGCCGATGGTCCTCGGCAGCGTGAATACCTGCGCGAAGACGCGCGACTCAGGAAGCGTGATCACGACATCGCGCGCGGTGATCGACGACGGTTTCGCCTGCTTGATGAGCTGCTTGACGGCTGCTCTGAGCTTACCGTCGGCGACGATCTTTCCGTCCTCGATGATGCCCGGCTCGAGCAAGAAGCGGCTGTGGCTCTGTACTGCAAGCCCATGCTTCGAACGCTCAAGCTCGAGCGCCTCGAGCGAAAAATCAGAGAAGTTGATCGCGAATGCTTGTTTCTGCTGGAACATACGTTACTCCAGTATATCTTTATATTGCTCGACCGTAAATGGGTTCGTACTGATATTGACGTTCACGTTCGCCCGGTCGGCGATGCTGCGGCCGAATGCGTCCGTCGATGTCCCATTCACGATGACCGTCCGCGTATTTCCGGAACCACTTATGGTATAGGTGCAGTTTACGTTCGAGACCGAGATCGACACGTCGCCAGAGAGACTCGATGCATTACGGAGCCGCGATAACGCGTCATTCACGCAGGACTTCGTGAAACCCCGCGATTTTGAGGTCGCGAGCCATGCGCTACCGGCAGTCGTCTCATCAATGCTCATGAGCGCGACGGCGGTCCCGTAGACGACGGTCAGCGCGGCAACCATGATGACCAGAATAAGCGCGATAACGCCGCCGTTATGTTGTGATACTGCTGTCATGGGCTGATGCGAAAAGATGCGGTGCTGCTCGCCGTGACCGTCGCGATGCCGAACATACCGATATCGCCGAGGTATCGGAGTTCCAGAAGCGTCTCTACGCCGTCGCGAGACCCTGCCGTCGTCGTGGTGAACGTCAGATCGGTGAGCCCGACAAAGAGCTGAAGCTGATCGGTCAGGTCCATACGCGCGACATCGCTGTGCGGTGGGTCAGCCGCGCAGCTGGATACGGGCCCTCTATTCGGATAATCCTGATAGCACCAGAGCCGCACGCCATTGTGCTCTGCATATCTGCCGTTCCCGAGGAAGCGCTTCTCGACATACTGGTAGCGCGCTGCGGAGACCACCGTCGTGCCGAGTGTATAGAGGAAATTCTCGTCGGTACGAAGACCGCCGTAAGGAATATCGGTAGCAGATGCGCCGGCGATAGGGAAACCAGACGCCAGACTGCCGCCAACAACAGACCGTTTCTCGATATACCAGTCATTGCTGCTGTGTCCTGCTACATACAGATAGTCCCCCTGTACCTCTATGCCATATCCAGCCGTCGTCGCGGATGCGGCGGTCACTATTCCTGAGGAACCGAACTCCGAGCCAGCCGCTCCGTTTGAGCGAGTAACCTTGCCGACGATAAGATCGGCCCCATTGTCACCTGCCACATACAGATATGTGCCGTTGGCATCCATGGTTATGCTGCGAAAAGCACCGCCCGTCGTCTGAATATATCCGTCGCTTTCAAAACTGGTGTCGTAACTGCCGTCAGAGGTAAGCCTGCTCTCAATGATGCGTGAGCTGCCAGAATCGCCGACAAGATAGATGCGGCTATTGGTGGCATCATACACGACATCGTACGCCTTGCCGTTCGTAAAGCCGTTGTCAATAATGCCGTCAGTGTTAAAAGCCGTCACGAGCGCACCGGTGGAAAGAAGACGCTTTTCGATAAGCCAGTCGTTCTGAGACGACCCTGAGTTATACTTATATCCGGCCAGGTACATATTTGCCGAATCGATCGCAATGGCATTGAATATCTTTGCATTCGTGTCGGTCACGAACCCCTCGGTGCCGAAGCTCGTGACGAGCGAGCCGTCAGTCACCCGGCGCCTCTCGATGCGCGCCTGGTTCGTCGTGCTATCTGCCTCGTACCCTCCGACGATGTAGAGATACTGCCCGTCGGTCGCGATATCGCGTGCGCCATCGTTCCCTGAGACCGAAACGGCACCGTCAGTCCCGAAACCTGTATCGTACGACAGGTCGGTGAAGTACCGCTTTGAGATATGCCAGCCGTTGTTCAGGCTGCCGACGCTATAGATATATTTTGAGTCGGTCGTGAAGCCGTATCCTTCAGCTGCATAGCGCGGACTATGCGGTGATGTCGACGTTGCGCCTGCGAAAGAATACGATTCGATGCTAACCGCACCTGAGCTGTAGTCGCCGAGACAGCCGGGCGGCACATAGGCTTGCGATGAGGTCGCGAAATACAGCCAGAGCTTATTCGCAAAGACGCACGGAGCGCCGGCGCTTGTCTCCACGAAGCCATCAGCATTCCTGACCAGGGTGTCGATGGTATTCAGGACACGCGCGGCTGTGACCTGCGTCACGTTTGATATGACGAAACGGGCCCTCCCCCGCTGCACGATGTCGGCGACGGCCAGAAGCGCGACTAAAATAAAAGAAACGATGCCGACGTAAATGATAACTTCGACAAGCGTAAACCCAGCACCACTTCTGTAACCAAAAGTGGTGCTGGGTAAACCCAGCTTCCTATCTGCAACAAGGTCTAACCTTTTTTTTAGCTCCCGAATACTATTACCATTATGTTTGAGTCTTTTTTCTCTGAGTCGGGCAAGTTTTTCTGTTGGATACGCCTCATAGTAGTACAAACTCCAAGGTACATATCTCCTTGTGGAAATTTCTGCACCATTGTTATGCTCGGTCAATCTACGCTCGAGGTTATTCGTAGAACCTATATATATTTCATTGGCAGAACCACTCTTCAAAAGATAGACGTAATACATAGTTCAAAAGTGGTGCTGAGTAGACCCTGCTGGCGAAAATGTGCCATGGTTTCACTTAATCAAACTCGAGCCAGATGCCCGTAAGCTCCGGCGTACTGTTCTGCGAGTTGCAACTGTACATGTCGACCAAATATTGGAACCACCGCTTGCCCTGCAGATTCGTTTCGTCCGAAAGATCTTCCATACGCGTCGTCGGCGTGTAGTAGCCCGACGTTGTTGTAGCCGTAGTCGTCACATGTGTCCAAAGTACTCCGGCATAGTTAGGCGCGCCTGGGGTGCCCGCACTCGTACCGCGGAAATAGAGGTCGAGGACGCACGCGGACGGCACGTTCTGAGTCCACTTCACCCGCAGGAGGCTGTTATTCACGATGGTGGCGTAAGACTGCGTGTCTATCGAGGATGAGGTGAGCGACCCGCTCGCAGCATAGGTGGTACCTGAGGCAGTCGTCGTGAAACTCCAACTTGTTGTATCGGCAATACCTGCATAATCATTGCCCCCCGAATCTCGCAGCGATCCAGCGGCAACCTGCACATAGTACTCGGTACTGACTGCTAAGGTAACTGACGGATTGATGGTAATGGTATTGGTACCGGTACCGGTGACCTGACCGGAGGTAATCGCAATGGTTTCTACAGTGGAATTATCCGAGGTCTTCTTGATGACCGCACTCAATCCAGTATAATAAACCGTCAACCTGATATGATCGATGCGCGCCGAACAGGATGCATCCGCCACCTCGACAACGGCGCTGACTCCCAAACCAAAGCCGCTGTCATTGATGTCTGAAGCCGTCCATGTTAACCCCCATAGATCCGATGATCCACCATAGGTCGTATATCCATCGCTCGTCCCCCACATCGCCAATGCGTTATCGTTACCACTGATAGTACCTCCCTTATATATTCTGATGCTACTATCCCCTACAGTACCTGTTCCAAGACACGATTTTGAAGCCTCAACTTCAGCGACAATTCCGTTGATTGTTGCTGCCGTAGGAATTGAAAACCCAAAATTTGTTGCCTTCAAATAATGCGATACATCACCAACATTCATTCCAACGGCTGCTCTGGAATCATTGGATGTTTGAGCACTGCT
>JBBTUM010000080.1:0-8133 GCA_038063795.1 Patescibacteria group bacterium
CCAGGAGCGAGCTTGCCGTCGAGACAGGCTCCTCCGCATGCGTTCTCTGCGTCATCCGGAAGCCCGTTGCCATCAGCGTCGGCCGGATCCGGATACGGATCCCCCCAGCCCTGACACGCATTTGGAACACCGGGCGGCAGGCAGCCGACTTTGAATTCGTTATTCCAATTCGCATTACCAAGTTTGTTGTCGCAATAATTCGCCGTACCGCCATCGCACACCTCGCCGCTTTCGATAACACCATTGCCGCAGACGCCACCGAGCGCTGCACTCGTGCAGATACCATTGAAATCGCTGCCAAAGACGATGCGCGGATCCTGCCCGACCCAGTTCCAAGCTGGGTGGTCGGGATTCGCATACAGACGGAACTGGCTCCCCTGCAGCTTCTGATACATATATACTTTTGACTCGTCATGACACTTGAACTCGCGCGTGCGCTCGTTCCAGCAGGTATCAGGGTCAAAGCCCGGAAAATCGGTGCAGCTTAGCGGCGTCGGGCTCAGAAAGTTCGCCCCGAAGCGATTGATCGGGTCGACAGGAAGCTCGATAAGCCCACCAAGTGCGGAGGCGAGCGTCTCGTTCCACGACGGCCACTTGCTCGTCGAGATGCCTCCCACGTAGGTCCCGGCTGAGAGCACGGGATAACTCTGGATGCACGCGACGCCGTTCGCGCAGTCTGCGCTCGTATTGCAGGCGTTAGTATTCGTGCCGTCGTCACAGAACCTATTCTGTGCGGCATAGTCATCGAGTGAGGTAACGATGTCGTGCAGACCGACGATGCGGTTGAAGTCGCGCCGCATCTCCGCCTTCTCCGATGTACAAAGCCCTGCGTTCGCGAGCGCACACGCCTGATCATGGCCCTCGTCGCACTTCACGGACTGGTCTTCACTGCAAAAATCACGCGTGATCGTCAGCGTATTGTTGATCTTCAAAGTATCGATCAGCTGATTGAATATCTGCACGGTCTCCGCAGATGCACTCGTATTGAAACTGAAGAGCATGACGTTCGTATAGATTCCCTCAGTCGCAGGATTCGTGAACGTGCAGTCAACCTGGTTGGTGCAGTTCGCAACACCGATGTAGACCGATGAACCGTCCACGATCGCGTCGTATCCGTCAACCGTTATCGGCTCGGGATCGCCTACGGGGTTTGGTGCGAAACGATCATACCATTCTCTGACCGACAGCGAGTCGAGATTCTTGTAGACACGGGCGACGATAACATCGACATCCGATTTTCTTGCCGTGACGGTGACGGAGCTACAGTATTCAGGACCGCCGGCGACCAAGACGCCACAGGCGCTATAAATATAATCAGGACCCACAAGGACATTGGCTTGCGTGAAGGACGTCGCCGAACCGGCCAGTGTCGCGATCGCGGGTCCGCCAGGCGGATCACGATAGATATTGATACCCGTGTATGGAGCACTATTCACCCACGTGAGTTCTATGTCCGGTGCTTGACCGACCGACACGCCTTTCAGCTGCGCGGGCGCGCGCGAGGTTGTCTGACCATAGGCAGGCCTGATGAGCCACGAGCCGACGCGAGACGCGAGACGCGAGACGAATTCCGAAAGCCTATGCAGCGCGAACGTTTTCGGTATGTCGCGCACGGTGATCTTCGGCCGGACAGTGATGTTCTTGACGATAGGATCTGACCAGGTGCCGAACTCATTTTGCACGCGGAAACTGATCTGATGAACACCCGCTTGTAAGAATACATGCTCTGCGTGATAGTTCGGATACGCACCACCGTATGTCGTCGATCCGGAGTCCTGGAAATCCCAGATGAACGATCTGATGGTGGTCGCTGGAACGCCGTCTTTCGAACCGCGACTCGTCACCTGAGCATCGAACAATACCTTTGTTCCATAATCAACGGCCAAAGGAGTGGCTGCAGGAGGATTAACCAGGGTTATGGTCGGCTTCACGATGTTCGATGGGATCGGCGACGTGATATCTATCGTGATCGTAACGTCTATCTCATACGGCACACCTACTGGTCCTGCGGGATTAAGCCTGAATCTCAGATCGTATTGGCCGCCGGTCGCGGGCAGCTGATCGACGACCCAGAGGAAGTTGCCGGTGCGCTCATTGAAGCCCGCTGACGCTGACGGCGGCAGTGGATCGCCAGGCTCGTTCTCGAGCACGTAGAGGAAACGGTCGCCGTCAGGATCGATCGCGTCGACCTTGAAGGTGATGAGATCGTTGATTTTATAGGTCAACGTCGCAGTCGGCAGGGTCGCTGGATCGGTCGTATAGTACGGGTATCCGCTCGTGAGTGGAGACGAGAGGCCAGGTCCGCCATCGACGATGAAGACATGCTCCTTCAGGAGATCGCCGCCGAACTGGAACGGCGAACCCGCCGGCACACGCTGGATATGGGGTGTCGGAAGGTCCGGCAAAATAGCGCTTCCTGGCTGGTCGCGGCAGTAGGTCAGTCTGAAATCGAAATTTGGATCAAGGTAAAACGCCTCGCCGGTCGCCTGGCCTATCCACGGCGTCTCGCAGAAGAGGAAGTCCATCCTGCCCTGCTCGGTCATCATGTTGACGCCGATGCCGGTGCCGTCTGCGAGAACCTCATTGTAGTCGATACCAATAGTACCCTTGTGCAAGACATCCGAATCTTGCGGCACGGCCTGGTCAAGGCGATAAAATGATGTCTGATAGGTACCACCCGCGACATCGTCCGTCTCGCGCCAGGTGTAGGTGATACCGGCGAGGTCAAGACCTGTTGCGTCGCGTGCCTGCGCATGAATCGTCTTTGGCGATAAGGCCGCGTCGGTACAGAGCGGATCAGCCGGCAGTGGCGGTATGAAACATTCGGTCTGCCGGCCCACGAACTTCGCCGGGTTCGGCGCGATATCAACGAAGCTTATGGAGCAGACGTTCACGCCGGTCGTGAATGCCCACGTTTTCGGCAGATTATAGGCAAAACCCTGGGTACTCCTGATAGGGTCACCGACGCAGCTTGTCCCCGGGCACAACAGCACCTGATATTGCTTCAGCGGATCGTATACGCCGCTTGCAGTCGCAGGGAGCCCGAGGCCTTCGCGCCGAACTGCGACTATCTCCGCATCAGACAGCGCTCGCTCATAGACGCGCACATCATCGATCTCTCCGTTGAAGGCACCCCCGAACCACGAATACACGTCATCACCGATGCGGTTGTTGTTCGCGGTAAAGCTCTTCGGCCATTCTGCGACAGGACACGTAGACGCTACGTTTCCTGAGCCAGCGGGCAGGCCGTCCACGTAAAGTTTCAGTTGCGTGCCGTTCGTCACGAACGCGAGGTGATGCCATACGTTGCTTGACACGATATTGGTAGACACGACATCGCATGCCGGCCAGCTCCCGCTCAAGGTGGTCATACCCTGTACCCTGTTGCCGCCGACCTTGAGAGCGCGCACATCCCACGTGCCCTGCTTTTGCAATGTCGCCACGTATCCATTGCCCACATTGAGGTCGCCCTTGATCCACGCCGTTATCGTCGACTGGTTCGCCGGGAAATCAATGGGAGTCGAAATGTCCGCATAGTCAAGACCGTGCTCGTTCGGGAAAGCTGTATTCTGGCCACTGACGCTGAGGCCACGGTCGAGTGATGGAATGGTGGTATTGCCGCTCGTGATCGTCGCACCGCCAAACAAAGTACCGTCATGTCCGCTGCCCGTGACATCGGTTACCTGTCCATCATCAAAGGTGTATCTCGTGATAAGGTTACCCGGAGGACCCGGCGCGGTCAGTGTCGGAGTAAAGTCTATCTGCCCGCGCTTGAAACTGCAGACATCTCCTGGATACAGCGGATCATCGCAGTCCGTCGCCGGGTCAGTGGTACAATCCTTGCTGGTGTCGATCTTGCAGATGCCTTGATTGCTTGTGTAGTTGTGCACGCTGATAGTGCCCGGGACCTCGGTACCAGCCGCGATATCCTTGACATAGAATTTCGGGGAACCCGAGGGCTGAGACTGGGTGTAGAGCTGCTGTACCTCGCTCGGCGTCAATACCCTGTCAAAGAACGATATCTCATCGAATGATCCTGACATCCCCGGAATCAATCCACCGAAAATGGAGTTTGGGGAATCCCCAAAGGCGATAGGACCGCCGGTCATCTGCAAGGTGCCCCCGCCTGGGCCTCCGCATGGGAACGCCGAAAAGACATTACTGTGCGACGGCTGCGTCCAGGTTGAATAACCGGATCCATTCCAATACGTCCATGTATTGGAACCGTTCCAATACCATTGGATATCGGTATCCGTACCGTCGAACTGATAGGTCATCACCGCGTGGTTCCACTGGTTGATTTTCACTGGATTCACAACGACGTTCGCTGATGAAGTGGTACAGCCTGTACCTTGTTCGCGATAAAACGGGTATACCGAGGGGC
This sequence comes from Patescibacteria group bacterium, assembly GCA_038063795.1. Taxonomy (GTDB): domain Bacteria; phylum Patescibacteriota; class Patescibacteriia; order UBA1558; family 2-01-FULL-52-15; genus JBBTUM01. The sequence continues at coordinate 4,385 of JBBTUM010000080.1, forward strand.
TGAAGGGAGGTGAATTCGGATTGAAGAAGGCACCGCCGAATCCTCCAGGCTGCTCGTATATATAGGTATGGAGACCACTGGTGACATTGGTGGTAAGCGGGAAGAACCAGAAGCTGATGGTACCGCTGTTCTCGCCGGCGAGCGGACCTGGGATGTCCACACGGCTTACGGGATTACATGTCGACCCCGGACAATCAGGAAGACCGTCCACACGACATACTTGTGCCGGATTATTCAAGCAGGTACCGTAGCTATCCGTATCGACGGTCCCGCCATTCAGCGTCACTGCGGGTGACGTATTAACGAATGCGTTATTTTGGAGAACACCGCTCGCCGGGGCACCAGAGGCCTCATTGGTCGTCCCATTATCGAACTGATAGTGCGTTAGCGGGACAAGCTGCGGTATCTGACTCTGAAGTGATGCCGCATCGATAGACGTGCCAAAGATCGCGCTCGTGAGCACGTTCGTGCAGTTCAGGAGGCACTGGTTCGCTAAGCCACCGAGGTTGCACCCGCCGGTCGTCTGCTCAGGCGGCGAGACAGGCGCATCATCCGGCCGGTGTCCGATGAGGTTCAGTGGATCACGGGAATCGTTGATGAAGAGGGTCGAATCGTCAGTCGCGATGCCGGCAAGGGGAAGGACCGGCGCTCGAGCTGTCACCAGCGTTCCAGCGACCGGCGTCATAAACACTGCGGTTGCAGCGACCTGAGTTTCTCCAATTCCCGAGAGCGTCGTAACGCCTGAGGTCGCACCAGCTGAGAGCGTCGAATAGATCGGAGCCGCTGAAACATCCCACTGCCAGTTGTAGGTGCTCCCATCGTAGTATACCCTGCCACAGGTGTCTTCCGCATACACGAGTCCGGCAAAATTCTTTTGCCCGCCGATCGCGTTGATGGTCGCCGAGGCTGGCTGTATCTCGATACCATCCATCACGCACTGCGTATTGCTGAGCCTGAACCACCAGGCGAACGAATTACAAGTACCTGCTGCCGTGCAATTGAACCCAGCGTTCCCTAACGTCCACAGAGTTGAGTCAAAGTTTAACCCTGCAAGCGGCAGTCCCTGCGTATTAGTTATATTTCCATTCACGATCGCGAGATACCACGTGTTTATTGCAAGGACCGGCGGTATGCCACCAAAAAACCACGTCATCGTGTCTTGCGGCGATGGGAGAGGAACGGCCTGCGCGTTACCACTGAATACTGTCTGGCAAGCAGTCTGGCCCGTGCACTCATGAATGACGAGGCCATTCCCGCCGAAAGTAATATTCACGTCCTGGTCAAAGAATACGAATGGTTGCACGCCCGGACAGACATTCGTACATGATAGGTTCGGCGTATACCCGATGACCCGCGGCGGAATATCGGCAACGCTAAGGAGGGAGGGTTGTGATGACGTAATGCCGCCAGGCGGGCCCCCTGGCGCATTCGTGATCGTTGCGCGGATATCCAGTGGATTTGGGAATGGCGGCGGCGGAATGCGCTTATCCGGAGAGAGGCGCACGCCGTAGAACGATGCTGAGTCCGCATGAGGAGCGAGGATATCGTCGGCGGTGCAGTATCGCGCATCAGGGCCCGCATCTGCGCCGACATTGTCCAGCCCGAACCGCGCGTATTCGTTCGGTGAGGCAGGCATTGGCGGCGGATTCGGTATGCACTCCCAGTTGTAGTTGAACGCCCCGCCGCAGATAAAGCACTGCCCACCGACAGGCGATGCAGAAACGGCAGATGATGTGCCGCCGACAGGAGCCGTGACCGCGCCCGGCGTCAGGATAACGTCATCGACCTCGCACAACGGAGCTCCGGCCGATCGCGTACGAAAGTAATAGACGAAATCATCCGGTTCGGTAGCGAAAGGATTGCTCCCGAGCCACTGGCTCCCTTCATACAGGCTATTGTCTTTCGCGCGGATCTTGCTGGTGGCAGGCGACGCTGAATCATTCAGACTCACCCGATACCACGTGTCAACATCCCATTGCGTTGGCCAGGGAAGAGGCACCAGAGATGGATCATATTTCAGACTGCGCGAGCCGAAAAATTTCCACGTTGACGCGGTTCCAAATGGTGCGCACGCCCCTGGTGCACCGCCATTGCCGCACGCCTCCAGACGCAGACTCCACGCTGTTCCTGGTTCATTTGCAGGAATGATATTTTGTTTTAGATCGCGATCAAAGGTGATGACGATCGCGGCATTCAAGGGCGCGTTCTTCGCCGCATCAGCCTGGTCATAGGTACCGACATTAAAGAACGGATAGGGCGTCGGTGACTGAATGATTTGGTTCGTGCACTGCGCGGTGTTAAGGACGTCGAAAGGCGCGTTCTGCGTGATGAACTGCCAGTTATTCTCGTCTGAATTGAACAGCCCGCCACAACCGTCGAGCGGTCCTGCTCCATCAGGATCAGGACGACAGGTGCCATCACTACAACAATTGTTGCCGACGCCGCACTGCGCGTTTTGCGTACACGATCCTACGAAGAACGGGAGCGAATTACCCCAGAGGCTCCCGAGGCGCTGCACGGTCGTCGTGCCGGTCACGGCGCTATTGGGCACCGTGGCTCCGAGCGCCTGATAGTTATTCCACGTGACAGGGACCATCGCGACCGAAGCATCGACATCGAACCAGATATTCCCCTTCGCAATCCCGAAATTGTCACCGAAGTAATGCACCGGCGTGTAGTCGGCAGGAGCGCTAACGGGATCAACGCGGCAGACGCCGGGACGGATCGCGAGCGCGCTGTCCTTATCAAAGACGTTCACGTTCGCGATATAATTGTTTTGACTGGCAGAGCCTGAGCTCGAATTCAAAACACGTATATAGTAGCTGCCGTCAGCGAACGGAAGAAGCGGAACCTTCACTACGATGTGATCGTCAGCCCAGTAGTAATTGCCGCACATAGCCGGGAAGTTGAAGTCGCCCGGCGAAGCGCCCGAGGCGGGAATATTCCACTGAGCCGGATCGTTCGAGAACCAGAGCTCGCCGACAGAGGTGCCGAAACCGCTTCCATTGACCGTGACATAGGTGCCGCCAGGACCGTCGATCGGTGAAATGCTGAAGATGATGGGCTGGCCCGGGCCAGATGGAGTCGCTGTGAACCACAACGGATTCGAATTCAGCCCGCTGGCGCGAAGGGCGACGGTCGTGTCCCCGACCTGCAGATTCGGGATATCGGCGTTTATCATGTCCGGCGGCCCAAAAATCAGTGTATTCGGATTACCTGCGGCTATCTCATTGATTCCCGGCGTCCCGAAGAAGACAGTGTTATTTGCAAGCGCAGGGTCAAAGTAATCGCCTCGAAGTGTGAACGGGAAGGTGAACGGGCCGCTCGTCGGCGCAATGCTGCACAACCCCGGGGGTATCGGGTCGTCATTCACGGTGAAGTTGACGCGATTGGATCGTATGGGGGTCGCAGCCGGGATCTCTATATATATTTCCGCCGGACCATTCGAAGCCGGTAAACCAGGGGGAGCAATATCCGGCACCTGCATGACGATCTGGGTATCGGTCCAGATCTGCCCGCATGCAGCCGGCGCCACATAGGTATAGTCGGCTGCCGCGCCTGCCGGGTCAAAGATGAAATGCAACTCGTTCGGTGGCCGGGTACCAAAGCCGCTTCCGGTAATGGTCACATACGTCCCCTCCTCGCCCTGCGTCGGGTAAATGGACGAGATGACCGGCGTCCCCGGCCCGCCCGGGCCGCCTGCGCTGCAGACGCTTGCTGCGACACACTGATTGCTGCTGCAGCAGTTC
>JBBTUM010000081.1:0-6751 GCA_038063795.1 Patescibacteria group bacterium
GATCTGCTTCCGAAGGCGCATCTTCTCACCATGCCGGTCCTTATGGCTGTGGGCGAGGACGACCCCACGACGATCCTCGCGCACCAGAAGAAATTCTTCGAGGTCATACCCAGCGGCAAGAAGGAGCTTCATATCATCCCAAAAGCGTTCCACACCTTCCGGAGCGAGGAGCAGCTCGCTGAGCTGAAAAGGATATTCGACAGGTGGTTAGAAAAATAGAGTCGTTCAGACATTGACGGCGGCGTTTCGTTACGATAGTATCATAGAAGACCACAGAACAGGGCACACAGGTGTCTTGTTTTATTTTAATATGAAAAGGATAGAAGTTATTTACGATGACGACGTCGTGCGTTTTATCGCGACGTTGGATACTCGGACGAAAGTTAAGGTAGTACGGGTCATTGATCTGCTGGAGAAATATGGACATACATTGCGCATGCCCTATAGTAAACCGGTCGCCTCGGGTTTATTCGAGTTAAGAACGACCGGTAACATACAGGCTCGGATCCTTTTTGGCTATCGGGAGGAGAGGGCCGTTCTGCTTCATGCGTTCATCAAGAAAACGAATGCAATTGCCCGCACTGATATCGAGAAGGCTTTGCGAAAATTCAACACTTGACCTTATATAACATATACGTTATACTTCCTTTATGCCATCATCTAAACAAGCTCGCATGAGGACCCATGCTGAAGTAAAACGAGAACTTCTCAAGGATCCCGAGGTCAGGAAGGCCTATGACGATCTCGGCCCGCAGTTCGCGCTGATCGAGAAGATCATCGAAAAACGCATCAGCGAGGGTCTGACACAGAAGGAGCTTGCTCGCCGCATCGGTACCAAGCAGTCAGCTATCGCGCGCTTCGAGAGCGGGACGTACAATCCGACGCTTGGTTTCTTGCGGAAAGTCGCTCGAGGTCTGGACGTCAAGCTCAAGATAACGGTTTCATAAGTACCAGAGAGGAGCGTTCGCCTGCTGCGAGCGCCCTTTTAATTTTCACGAGCGCGTGGAATAATGACGGCATAGAACATTAACGCATCTTCTATGCGCAAAGCACTCTTTCTACCCGTGTTCGCTCTGGGGCTGATTCCAGCCGCAGCTTTCGCTGCACAGTTCGTCGTCCCGACCGGACAGTCGAGCGCGGTCGTCATCGCCGAGGGGGAGTATAGCGACCTCTACACGGCAGGCGGCACGGTCACCGTGACACGGCCTATCCAGGGAGACCTCTTCGCCGCAGGCGGCGAGGTCGGCATACACGGTAGCGTGGGACAGGACCTCTTCGCCGCAGGCGGCTCGCTCAATGTTATCGCGGCTGTTACCGGTGACGCGCATCTTGCCGGTGGCTCCCTCACGTTCCTTGCTCCTGTCGGCGAGGACCTGCTTGCTGCAGGCGGCACTATCGTCGTTTCGCCTGCTGCTACCATCGGCGGCGACCTTCGGCTCGCGGGCGGCAATATCGTAGTGCAGGGGTCTGTCTTTGGTGTCACGAATATCTACGGCGAAGAAGTGTACATCAATAGCGCGCTTGGCGGTCCGGTCTCGATCGTCGCGAAGAAGCTGACCTTCGGTCCTCAGAGCAATATACCGGCCACCGTTTACTATAAGGGTCCCCGCGAAGCGGTGGTCGAGGACGGTGCCGCCGTCCCGAACATCCAGTTCACCCTGCAGGAGTTCGAGAAGAAGCCCACGCATGCTCCCGCGTTCTTTGCCGCAGGATTCTTCATCATGCTGCTCGCGACGCTCATCGCAGCCCTGCTTCTTCTCAAGTTCTTCGGGAACACGGTGCGCACGGTCGTCACGACCGCGTACGGGAAGCCGTGGGCTTCCCTGGGGCTGGGTTTCGTGGGGCTCATCGTGGCGCCTGTCGCGGTCATCATTCTCCTTGCCACCGTGGTCGGTTTGTACCTCGCGATGCTCCTGGTCATGTGGTTCGTGTTGGCGATGCTCTTGACCGGTCTTCTGAGCGCGATATTCACGGGAGCGCTTCTCTTCAAATGGATCCAGAAGACGCCTGATTTGCAGTTCTCGTGGTGGTCTGTCGCGGCCGGCGTCATCGTCATCGGCGTGCTGAAGCTCATTCCGGTCATCGGCTGGCTTCTCGTGCTCGTCATCTTCCTCATGGTCTTCGGGAGCGTTTTGCAGACACTGAAAGCACAGATCGTCTCAGTGCACATGAAGAAATAATGAAGCAGAGGATATTCATATGAAAAAATTCGAAGGACCTCCGACAGAGCATATCACGCGGATCAGGATCCCGGACGACGCTGCCATGGACTGGATGCAAACCTATCGGGATGCGGGATTCTCTACTGAGCAGATCGAGGCTGTCATGACGCGCCTCAATGACACGTATCTGAAGCAGCGATTCGGGGAATTCATTGACCAAGAACTTCAAGACGCGATTGCCGAGATAGAGCGGAAGAAAGGCAAGCCGGTGGGCGAGGAGTCCCGTGAGTGGCTCAGGGGCAGGCTCGTCGAGCACATGCAAAAGATGAACTATGATGATCTGCAGCAGTGGGTCGAACAAAAAAAATCACAACAAAGATAAACCACTATGAAACACGCGTTCGTCTATCTCCTCTGCGGAATGGCGCTCTTGATCTTCGTGCCGCTCTTGTTCCTGTCATACAGCGGTAGTCCGCTACCGGTGAGACAGCAAGGCCAGAGCGGAACGATCGAGGAGCCCGCTCAGCCTTCCCCCGCGCCGGTCGTGCAGAGCGACGCCGCCTGTTCCTCAGATGCCGAGTGCCTACTCGTTGATAAAAAGATATTCGAGGGCGTCTCGTGTTGCCGTTCGTGCAATGCTCAGCCGATCGACTATTCCAGTGATGCATACGTCGCCACGAGTCAGCAGGTGCTCGACGCCCTCAGCGCCGAGCGCGGCGATGTGTGCAAAGGCGTCATGTGTCCGCAGTGCATCGGCGCCAGCAATCTCGTGAACGACAACTTCATCGCGAGGTGCTTACAGAATACCTGCGCCAAGGTCGAGCTTACGGCGGCTGAACTCGCAGCGCGGAAAGCGCTTGCCGAGGACCGCGGTGGCTCTGTGCTCAATGTACGCTTCGGCCGCGTGTCCGACGCCGAGTGGCCGGACTCGTGCCTCGGTATCGACACGGGCGAACTCTGCGCGCAGGTGATAACTCCGGGATATGAGATCGAGGTGTTCTACCTCGATACGCCCTATGTCTACCGGACGAATCAGGATGGTACGATCGTGATGCCGGCGCCGTGACGCGTATCGTCGCTAGTATCGTGGTCAAAAAGAACAGGGCATTGTTTGTGCCTTGTTTTATTACGTTTTAAAAACATGGAACAACACAGCTACTTCGTATACATCATGGCGAATGCATCAGGCAGCGCTCTCTACATCGGTTTTTCAGGCGCGCTCGAGAGGCGCGTAGCGCAGCACAAGACAAAAGCACTTCCTGGTTTTTCGCGGAGATACAACATCACAAAGTTGGTATATTTTGAGGAGCTCTCAAGTCCTCAAGAGGCGATCGCGCGAGAGAAAGTGATCAAAGGATTGACACGCAAGAAAAAAATGCAGCTCATAAAGAAACATAATCCTACATTTCATGACCTACTTCCCCTGTCATCCTGAGCAGCGCGAAGGATCTCCGGCGGAGCGCCTCCTACTGGCAGGCAGCGAATGCCGGTAACGTACGATTGAGTTGCCCACATCCACCCCTCCTTTTAGTCGGGGTTTCGTGGGACCCGCCTGACTTCGAGAAGACGAAGTCTTGTCGGGCAGGGATTCTTCACCCCGCGGTGCAGGGTTCAGAATGACATGCGCCGTAAGGGTTAGAGGGTTGCGAATTTGAGGGGAAAGTGGGAAGATGCCGCTGTTTCGAGAGCGGCTCTTTTTAGCACATGGAGGATGCGATGCTATTCCCGTTGCCGAAGTACGTTTTCGTCGTAGATACTGAGCAGTATGCCGGCAATTTCGAGCGCCCGCTCTGCGCGTACGTCACCGGATGCGTGGGAGAGTGCGAGGTTGGCACCGAGGAGGCCGAGCGCTTCGCGGCAGAAGTGCCCGGTGATAATCCCTTCGAGGAGATCATTGAAGACGTGCCAGACGACGAGACGGCGTGCCGCCGTCCCGCGACCGTATGGGCGACGCCCGGCTGGTTCAATGACGGGATGGGAGGACACTTTCGCGATGGAGACGATGAAGCTGCGCAGCAGCACTTCGTGAAGGAAAACCTCGAGTACTCGAAGCTGAAGCACTATGCCGACCCGAAGCACAACGAAGAACACCGTCTCGAGTTCGAGGCGCTGGCGCTGCAGCCTTTCACCCGCTGTCCCGCCTACCTGAGCGCGGCTATCTGCTTCTCCGAGAAGCCGAGCGATGAGTTCATCGCGCTCATGAAGCGGCGAGCGGCTGATTTCTGCCACGAGCGGGACATCACTCTCACCGGATTCCGGCTCATCGAGCTCACCCTGTCCGAGAGGGAGGTCGATATCTCGAAGCTGTAGAAGTTTTTGGAGGAAGTACCCTGCCGGGCGGCATACGTCAATTGACGGAGCCGCCTGGTTTTATTTACTTGCAAATTTACGAAGACGGACGTTGCTCTCCAGATCATTTCGTGATCTAATTCCCTCATGCCAGGAAATCAAAAGGCAGGGAATGACGGAGAGCTAGAAGTTATACGCTTAGTTGCTTGTCCAAATTGTGGCAAGAGATTGATGAAGTTGCCACAGAATTATCCTTTATACGACATCCAGTGTACCGGATGCTCATTTCGTGCACAGGTAAAAAGCAACCAGAGTAGACCAAAAAAAGAGATTTTCGGCGCAGGCTGGGAGATCATGGAGAAGGTTTTGAAATCCGGGTTTATAACGCCGCCGTTGTTTGTTAATTTTAAATGGACGGATAAGAAAGGGAGTCATCAGGAGATTCGTTTTTATCCGTTTGTGCCAAAAAAAAATTTGAAAAAACACCAACTGTCTCCTCAAGCGCGCCGTGCGAATTACTGGATGTTCAATTATGTAGGTCTTGATAAGCTTCCTTTCTTTCTGCTTTTTAAAAAGTAAGGCTATGCTCGGCCTCAGACGCGGTACCGTGAAGCTTGTCCCACATCACAAGGGCTGGTCATGGGCGTTTGAAGTAGAAAAGAAAAAACTCAAGAAAAAATTGGGAAAGGCGGTCATTGACATACAGCACATCGGTAGCACGGCAATAGCCGGTATGTACGCAAAGCCGATTCTCGACATGTCCGCGGGGGTCAAGTCACTTTCGGTTGCGAAGAAGCTCGCGAAGCCACTTGCTTCGCTTGGGTACAATTTTTACAAGACATTTAGCGGCCATGTCCTTTTTGCGAAAGGCCCTGACGCGAAGCGGACGCACTATCTTCATTTCATGCGTCACAACGGATCGAAATGGAAGGCGGATCTGCTGTTCCGCGATTATCTCCGGACGCATTCTGGCAGGGCGCGCGCGTATGTTCGCCTGAAGCTGAAGCTCGCGAAGCAGTTCCCGAGCGACCGCGAGTGGTACACAGTTGGGAAAGATGCGTTTATCAAGGAGACTTTGAGACGAGCTCGGTAGTTCTTGCCCTCTCACGCATTTTGTCCTATCGTCACCGCATAGCAAAAAAAGGAGGTGGCGCATGCTGTTCTTTGCCATCACGATGGTGGTACTCGCTCTAGTCCTCTATACCGCTTCGATCTGGGCGTACGTGATATCCGGAAGACTGTATTCGTTGACGCTCGCCCTTTTCGGGATCGGGTTCGTGTGCGACGTCGCGGGGACTATCGCCATGTCCTCGCTCAGGAGTGGTGTTTCCATGAGCACTCATGGGATCATCGCTTGGTTTGCGATGATGCTCATGCTGGCACTCCTTATCGCGATGCTCATCGCGTATCATGAACAGCGGCGTATGGAAAGCCGGGTGCGCTGGTTCGCGGTAAGCGCGTGGGTGCTCTGGGTCTCGTCGTTCTTCTCCGCGCTATGGTAAGACACGGAGGTTGACCAACTCGCCACACAAAGGAGTGTGCCATGAGAAGAGTGCTCGTTGTGGTCGTGTTGTGCGTCCTGTGCGTTTGCGTCCTCGAAGCTCGCGTTTCGATACCGCGTACGCGGCCTGACAAGGACCTCGCGCCATTGGGTTCGCTGGGACCGAAGGCAGAGGATGACCTCGTCCTCAGCCCGTATGTCACCGGAGACCTCACGTACCGCGGAGAGAAATTGATGTGGTTCGCGGTCGTCGAGAAGCGGTCCAATACGGTCGGTGTGGTTGTCCTGTCCAAGGGTAGGCGCGATTTCCGGAAGAATGCAGGACCGGAGATCCCTATCGTCGTCGAATCGTTCCGAAAGGAAGACCAGGTGGTCACCTACCTGCCGTTCGCCACAGCACTGTGCGAGCCGGCAACACTGGAGAGCCTGTCCTGCGCGTTCAAGGAGTTCACTGACGACATCGTCGCGAAGCTCCGACGCGTTCCGGAGTTCCTCTCTGTCTGCGCCAGCGCGTACGTGGGTACGAACCAAGAACAGACGCCGACTTGTCAGTCCCAGAAATGACCCTTGTGGTTTCGGATACTGAGGTCTACAGGCCGTCCCGATCGCGCGAGCGCGCCGCGGACGGCCTTTTTATGTTCAGGGATCTCGTTGACACACCCATTTCCTCCTGCTACTATCACGCATTACTCGGATTTCATAACGTTCTTTCAATTCTATTCGAGGAGGACATCGTGTCTATGGTGCAGTGGCTGTCGGAGGACGCACAAGGCTGGAAGGCGCTCGCGGGCTACATCTT
>JBBTUM010000081.1:6851-8752 GCA_038063795.1 Patescibacteria group bacterium
TGCAGTGGCTGTCGGAGGACGCACAAGGCTGGAAGGCGCTCGCGGGCTACATCTTTCTCGCCGCGCTCATCTGTCTATCACTCCAGCTCGTGGTGGGCACCGCGCTTCAGAACTGGGGGTACCTTCCCTATGAGGAAACGCACGGGTCGCCGTTCGCCCGCTTGAACGGGTTCGAGCTCTTTGAGATGTGGGCGCTGTGGCCCGTCATGGAAGAGCTGCTCTTCCGCGTGCTGCCGCTCTCCATCCTCATCGCGTTCATCTCGCGAAACCCGAAGATCGTCTTCGGCGTGATGCTCTCGTTCGCGGTGCTCTTCGCGGCGATACACCCGTACGAGATGTACGGCAAGATCCAGGTCGGGATCACCGGCAGCTTGCTCGGGCTTCTCTTACTCAAGTGCGGAGGACTTTCGCGGAAGTTCATGAAGGCAGCGGTCTGCAGCATGGCCGCGCACAGCCTGGTCAACGTGTTCTTGGTCCTGTACTTGTACTGGAAGTATCTCGAGTTCAAGACCTAGTCATCGGCGCTGTGCGCCGGGAGGAGCCCACATGAGCACTATGGTTCGTTCGATCGAAGAAGGGAAGGCGCTGGCCGCGATGATGGCCGGAGTCGACCCCGCGACCACGACGTTCGTTGAGGATCCCGAGCTGCGGGTCGAGCCCATCTGGATGGAGCTTAAGAAGGCTGGCGATCCTACGGCCGAAGAGCTTCGTGCCATGGAAGAGGAGCTGGCGCTGCAGCAGGGATTCCGGTTCAAGAACAGCGATGGCGTCGAGGTCGCGATCGTCATTGACAGGTTTCGGGACGGTTACTCCGTGTGGGGTATCACACCGAAAGTGGGTGCCGTCCGGTTCTAATCGGCGAGCAGTACATGATCAAAAAGAGGCCGGTACGATTCGATCGTGCCGGCCTTTTCAATTATTCTATCGCGGCCAGAAGCTTTTTGATACTATTTATACAGTATGAACGGACAGAAGAGAGATGACGTGAGACCCGGTCTTGAGGTCGATGTTGTATTGAAAGAGGACCAGGGCAGCGGGCGGCTGACCCGGGGCATCGTCGCCGATATCCTGACCAGCTCGTCATTCCACCCACGCGGCATCAAAGTACGCCTCGAGAGCAGCGAGGTGGGCAGAGTGCAGCATATTGTCCAGTAGTTGTACCACTCGGTATATACGCCTGACAGGCGTTTTTTTAGATTTGCTCCAGAAAAACAGGGGAGAAAGGCTATATAAAGTAGGGTCTTGACAGGATTTATCGAATATGTTAGAATTGCTTCCGTCATAACAGTCCTGCACAATAAACGTCGTCGAGTTATATGTTTGCAGCAACCTGTTTGTGATGTCTTACCAACCAAGTTACTTGAAAATGAATCAAGGAAAAATAGCGCGTCTTACGGACCGTGGATTTGGCTTCATCGCTCAAGAAGGTGTAGAGAAGGATCTCTTCTTTCACTCGAACGAGCTTCAGGGAGTCCAGTTCAACGACCTCCGCGAAGGCGACATAGTAAGCTTTGAAACAGCCGAGAGCCCGAAGGGTTTGAACGCTGTCAAAGTTGCTCGAGTCTAACTCGATCAAAAAAGCACCCTTCGATATTTCTCAGGGTGCTTTTTTGTTGTCGCGGCATGCGTCTGGACGGAACAATGCCATCGTGGGTTTTTGACAGTTCTGGTATACTGAGTTCATGAATCCCGTTACAAACCCCGCTCGACATATATTAATTGTATACATTCGGTTTTTTTATCATAACCTGTATATATGGTACTAAAGCGTAATGTGGGATTTGTAACGGGATGAAGCGTACAGTCATCTTGATCGGTGGTGCGCCGACAGCTGGGAAGAGCGTACTTGCCAAGAAGCTTGCGAAGAAACATGATCTGCCCAGGATCTCGACCGACGCCAT
>JBBTUM010000082.1:0-1622 GCA_038063795.1 Patescibacteria group bacterium
GTCTGTGACGCCTGTCTGAATACCAGCGTCAATCCCGAGGACGCTGAGAACCCGAACCCGAATCTTCTGTGCTGGGACTGTACTGACTGCGGCATCGGCGAGTCGGGCGGCAGCTGTAATCTCAACCGCGATAAGAACAGCTGTTTTGCGGCTAGCTGCAGCCAGTGCCCTGAGTACACGGGCGTGGTCGTCAACCAGACCTCACAGGGTTCATACGAGATGTGCGGGTGGGGTTACCATGCGTATAACGACGCGAGTGTGGCCGTGGACCATGCATTTTCACTTATTGACAGTGACAATTCCTCAGGGCTATACAACGACATCGCTGTCGATAGCGCAGGCCTGCCGGTAGCCCTGTATTACCGGACCGCAGGCAGTGCCAACACCGGCCGCGTCCGGCTAGCGCGTTGTGGCGACCCTTTTTGCATCACAAAGAAAACGATCGAAGTCGATGAAGATGTGAGCTATGAAGCGGGAGAGCCGCCCCACATGGACATCATGGTCAAGGCAGGGAATATCCCCATCATGAGCTATATTGCAGATGTGAATAGGCATTCGGTGCGGTTCGCCTCGTGCACCGATCCATCGTGCGACTCCGTGACGAAAAAGAATCTCTTTACGCTCTCGGGTACTACGAAGCTCGTCCATACCTCTATCGCACTTGGTAGTGGTTTTCCGCTCGTGAGCTATCATCAAGACGGTCAGTCAACATTGTACGTCTATGCGTGTTCGGACGCGACCTGCTCTACCGGCGACCCGTATCATGTTACCGCGGACGCGACGGGCGGTTCCTCGCACACACTACTTGTGCCGAACGATGATATCCCCGTGATGGCGATGAACACGTATACAAACGCCGCGAATGATACGGTCGGTTTTATCCGTTGCGCGGACGCGACATGCTCTTCCGGCAACCCGCGGCCGATCACTCTTCTGCTTGACAACGATCTTAACCAGGGCATAACGAATGTCGGTGCAGCCGTCAGCAACGGCACGACGACATATATCGCGTACCTCAATAAAGCGGTTAGCCAGGTCCAAGTCATTAAGTGTACTGACCCTTTGACATGCACAGGGCAGGCGACTGCTGTCTCCTGCTCCGCTCTTGCACACTGTGCTACAGTTGCTACCTCCGTGTCAGCGGTCCAGGGCGAGGGTCCCGTCTCGGTCAAGATAGGCGCTGACGGGTATCCGGTCATGTCGTTCGTTGATAATCTTTCGCGGCTTCGCGTGATACGGTGTCTCGATGATGAGTGCCTGCGCTTTACCGATCAGACCATTGCGAAGCCGGGCCAGAGCACGCAGCGTGTCACAGGACTCGCGATGTCAAAGGACGACATGCCGATCGTGAGTTATTTCGAAAACAACAATTCAGACCTGTGGGCGTTGAAATGCGCTACGCGTACCTGCGCTTCGAATCCGCAGAAAGGTCTCGGGTGGGCGGCATTCAACCCGAGCCAGATCGGCGACATCGCCTACGTCGAGGCGCAGCAGGGTAACATTTTCTCGGGCGGCAACATCTACAGTCCGGTCGGTCCGCCGGTCAGCAAGTATAACGCTGCGTACCTCATCGAGGCGGGTGGCGATATCACGAATTGGTTCTCCAGAAATCGTTTGCGCTA
>JBBTUM010000083.1:0-2416 GCA_038063795.1 Patescibacteria group bacterium
GACATTGCCGGGCTATGGGAATGTTGTTCTCAGATCGGTGAAGCCGAAGTTTGAAAAGAAGGTCGAGAAGTTACAGCACTGCATCGAACTCTTCAAGCGGTCAGTAACTAAAAATCTAGCTCAGGCGATGGAGCGGAACCGGGAATCGCTAGTCGAGGCGCTTTTCCCGGCGGTACTAAAAAGTCCTCCGGAACGGTGGCACAAATACTTCTCCTCTAATCCCGATCCCGAGACGATCCGGAGATTACTGAAGAACGAGATTGTTCAGGCATCAGGAACTCCTGAGCGACTAATCGGTGATATGAAGCTCAAGATTGTCTTCAAAGGCGTGACCTACGAACTACTTGCTGATGAGAAATTTATGGAAACTACACGAAAGGCACTTCCCGGTCTTCCTGAGCTTCACACCGAGTACGATACCGCAAGAGGCAAAGATCAACAGGGCTTGTAGAGTTGATGGGGGAGTTCTCCGACCTGCGCACGCTAGTTATAAAGTCCTAATCGGGCTGCTCAGAGTGCTAGAAGCAGGACGAAATATCCTGTCATCAGGGCTAGGCCCATGGGCACCGCCAGGACCGCCCATTCCCGGCTACCGATGCGTAGCTTGGCAGCGCTGATGATATTGGGGATGTTCCCTGGAATAAGCATGCCGCCGGAAATCAGCAGGCCCATCAGCGCGTACCGGATCGTTCTTTCTCCCATGGACGGGACTATTTCCGCCGCCGCCAGCGTCGCGTTGTCGAGAAAGGCGGAGACGGAATTAATCCAAAAGAGGGCCCAGTTCGGGGCCCGGGATACGGTCCGGTCTGCAAGAGGCCCAAGACCGGTACCAAGGTAGACTAGGGCCATAACGAAGAGATACACCTTCGCGGCCCGAAGGCAGATATCCTTGTTCTCCTCCACCTTGTCCTCGTTTAAGGACTCGGCGGCAGAAACGGCCTTGCCGACCTTCCACGCGCAGGCGGCCGAGACTATGGCGATGCCCGGTATCACCCACCAGCCTAGGAGGCGGAAGAGAAAGAAGAAACTCGCATTGTGAGGAGGGCCTTTAAGCTTGCCTATAACGATAGTGGAGAGGGGCTCGCCCAAAGGGGTCAGGGCCGCGCCAAGGCCGATGGCATAGCAAGCGTAGACCACGAGGCGAACCTCGTAGGCCCGCTCCAGCTTCAGCGCGGTGACAATCTCCGCTAGGATGAGGGCAGCGATGATTGCGGTGATGAGACTCGAAGCCAGGCCGAGGAGAAAAACGATGGCGGCCATGGCCAGCGGCAGACCTAGGAGCTTTATTATCGCCGCAATCACCTCACGGACATGGGAACGGCCGGCTCGAAATAAAAACCCCGCAAGAAGGACGGTGAGCGATATCTTAATGGGCTCCACGATCGATTCATGGACAAGGCCTAGGCTCCATTTTTTTGAGAGTGTTACGGCGATGAGGCCCATGATAAAAAGAAATATCTCGATCTCCTCTTCGACCTTTTTGACGGATAAAGGTAGCAGGAGAACTATCCCCATGATGCTGGTGAGGCCCGCCAAGTGAAATGCCCCAATATCCATACTCTTCATTTACTCAAGGGGCAACAGTCGCCACCACGGCACCTACACCGCCCCACTAACACTCTAAGCATGTATGCCATCATGGCAATCCTTACAGAGCACCTGCAGGTTCTCGTCGCGATTATCGCCCTTTATACTATTCCGATGGTGAACCTGTAAAAGTCGAGGGTTCTTCTCAGGGCACATCTCGCACTTGCCACCCCGCTCTTTTCTAATCCTCGCAGAAATCTCACGCCAGTCATCTGTGTATATATTCCCGGGCTGATTCCCATCTGAGAATTGAGGTGTGGGCGACAGCGGGATCGTGTACTTCGCGAAGAAGTCGGCTAGCTTGAAATTATCCCGGAGTTGGAATCGATCATGTTTCGCAAGCGCCGTAAATCCATCGTAATTAAGCCGCTCAAGACAGTACATACAGACTTGCAGTGATTTGATTTCTTCCTTTTTTAAAACCTGCCTACCATTCAGCGACACAAGATTGATAAGGAAGTTTCCATCTTTTCGATTTGTTACCACATAGCGATCATATTTACCCTTACTCTTATATCCTTCCAGCGTTCCACAAAATGACACGTGGAACTTATATCCCTTTTTCCCGCCTTCCCAAAATTCAGAATATTGATCACGTATATAAACAACGACCTTCTCCCCTTTCCATTGAAGGGTCCCATCTTCAGGATATTCGAGCTCACTAATAGGGATCTCGATCCCGTCGCTCGAGAGCTTCGCCCACTCGTCGTGGGAGATTTGCCGCACTTGCGCGCCACTATCCCAGCCGACCTCCGACGCCCCCATTTGCTTGCGGAACCCGTCGAGGATTCCTTCCCAGTCGAATCTTGGCAGCTTCATTTCCCGGTTG
>JBBTUM010000084.1:0-4291 GCA_038063795.1 Patescibacteria group bacterium
ACCACCCATGCATAGGTCGCGTCGTGGCCGGTAGCGAAGTTCACCAGCGCCTCGTCGTTCAGCGCGAAGGCCGCGAAGCGGCCGATGCACTTCTGTGCCGCTCCGCTGTGCGTGCCATGAGACCGGAGCTTGCCTTCGACCAGAGGTGCGCCGAGGCTGCAAAATCTGTCGATGGCCGGCTTCGTGAATCCGGAGCCGTGATCGAGGACGATCAGCGCCCGGCTCTTCGGGGTGAGCGGATGGCTGTCCATCAGCGTTATTTCGATGTCCCCGGCGCCGGGTATCCACTTTTCACCGGGCATCGATGCGACGATGCCATTCCGGGAGATCTCCCAGATGCAGTCGCTTGGATCCTTGTAGAGATCCGTTGCGAGATTCTCCAGGATGTGCGCGGCAGTGATTCGGAAATGCCACCTGGTTTCCATGATGTGCTTATCTCCTTCTACCGCGCGATGCGGTCGTCTGTGTGGGAATACCGAGGAGCTCTCGATCCTGCTTCGAGAGCGGTTTCGTCGAGTGCAATCGCTTGACGACGAGAGGAGTGAGGCCTGCGGCTCTCATCATGCGCCGCGCGATGTCCAGCGTCCGAGCCCTGTCTCCATCGACGAGCAGCTCACGCTGGCATACGATCTCGAGGACGGTGACCATGGTGTGGAGCGACGAGAGGCATGCGTTGAGCTCCCTTCGCCCTTGCTCTTCGGGCGAGTAGGGAGTGTCCTGTGTCGGGTCCGCGAGCGAACCTGACTGGATCGCCTGGATCCTGCTCAGGACCTGCTTGTAGCTTTCGGTCGTTGGGCGCCTTCCCTTCACGAGCCACTTCGACAGGTTCTCGGCGTTGATCCCGAGTAGCTCGCAGAGCTTCACCGTGCCATACTGTGTTTTCAGGATCCTGATACGGTTCAGGAACTCGCTGTGTGAGCTAACGTCAGGAAGGCGATCTTGACTGCCCCAGAGCTCGTGTTTTGCTTGATCGAACATCAATCTCTGGAGATCGAGGCCGGTTACCTTCTCTATCTTGTCGGCAAGCATCAGGAAGATCTTGCCGCCGCACGATCCGCGCTCGATGCCATGTATCTGGCCTGGCTTGACGCCGAGTCTTTTCAGCTCATCGTGGTATTGCGGATTTTCGAGCAGTGCAGCGGAGAATGCCGCCGCGACGCTCGTAAATCGTACGATCGGTTTTGACATGGAAAGTCCCCTCCGAGAAATGCCAACTCAGGAATTACGTTGGTAATGAACGGATTCACGGGCATGAGCGCCCGGGGTTAACGACCGCACATCGTACGACATGAGACAATGAATGTCAATAGTTTTTTGGCGTTGCGATTTTCATTCGTTCCGACTACACTGGATTCGTATGTCACTCGATACTGTCGAACTCAATGCGCAGCAGAAGCGTGCCGTAACCTACGGTGACGGTCCGGTATTGCTCGTCGCCGGTGCGGGGACCGGTAAAACATCGGTCGTAACGCACCGTATCGCCTGGCTCATCGCCGAGGGCAAGGCTCGTCCCGAAGAACTGCTCGCCGTCACCTTCACCGAGAAGGCCGCCGCAGAGATGGAGGAACGCGTGGACAGGCTGCTCCCGCTCGGATACACGGAAATGTGGATCCACACTTTTCACGCGTTTTGCCAGCGCATCCTACAGGATCATGCGATCGATATCGGCCTGCCGAATGATTTTACGGTGCTTGATACCACAGGCAGCTGGCTGCTGGTCAGGGAGAATTTGGAGCGGTTCAAGCTGGACTATTACAAGCCGTTGGCGAACCCGACCAAGTTCATCCACGCGTTGCTGCAGCATTTTTCACGGGCGAAGGACGAGTGTGTCTACCCCGATGAGTATCTGCGTTATGCCGAGACGCTGAAACTGGATACCGACCAGGCTGGCGACCGTGAGGCCAGGGGCAGCGAAGCCGCGCGCGTCGGGGAGATCGCGGAGGCCTACCATGTGTATCAGCAGTTGTTGCTTTCGCAGAATGCTTTTGATTTCGGCGACCTGATCAATTACGCGCTGAAACTTTTCCGTGAGCGGCCGAAAATTCTTGAACAGTATCGCACGCGATTCAAGCATGTTCTCGTTGACGAATTTCAGGATACGAACTGGGCGCAGTATGAGCTTGTGAAGCTTCTTGCGGCACCGCGGAATAACCTCATGGTCGTCGGTGACGATGATCAGTCGATCTACAAATTTCGGGGCGCGTCATTCTCGAATATCGTACTATTCAAAAAAGACTATCAGGATGCTGCTGCCATTTATCTTGTCGACAATTATCGTTCCGGCCAGGCGATCCTCGACCGTGCATACCGTTTTATCCAACTCAACAATCCGGACCGGCTCGAGGTTCGACTGAAAGTAGAGGGACAGAAGCAATCGTTGGACAAGAAACTCGTCTCGCGAACGGGTGGTAGCGGCGAGGTCGCGTGCCTTCGCTTCAAGACCGCGGATGATGAAGCGCGCGGCGTCATTAGTGAAATATTAAAATTGAGGGAGAGTGTATCCGATTTTTCCTGGAGCGACGTAGCCGTCTTGGTCCGGGCGAATGACCAGGCGCAGCGATTTGTTCGTTATTTCCGCTCGATGAACATGCCGCATCAGTACCTCGCGGCTAAAGGGCTGTATAGCCAGGATACGATCATCGCGATCATCGCGTACCTGAAGCTCATGGACAATTATCATGAGTCGGAGGCGCTCTACAAGATCCTCACGCTGCCAACGTGGGATATCGACCATGAGACCATCGTGAATCTTTCGCATTTGGCGTCAAAGAAAAGCTGGAGCCTCTGGCATGCAATTCGTCACTATGAAGGAAACGTTGAAGTTTCGCAGCGTTCCCGCGACGCGATCGCGAAGCTCACGCGCGGGGTCGAGGAGCATACCGCGCTGGCAAAGAAACTCGACCCCTCAGTCCTGATCTACCGTTTTCTCGAGGACTCAGGGTATCTCGAGTATATGACCCGTGAGGACACGCAGTATACGAGGGAACAGATGCTGTATCTGAACCAGTTTTACAAAAAAGTGCGAACGTGGGAGGAGGAGCACCTGGGCCAGGGCGTTTCCGAGTTCGTGAAGTATCTGAATCTCGAGCTTGAGTCCGGGGATGCTGGAAGCCTCGAGCACGATATCGAAGAAGGGCCTGAGAATATCACGGTATCGACCATCCATGGAGCCAAAGGACTCGAATATCGCTTCGTCTTCGTTATCGGCCTTGTACACTTGCGGTTTCCGTCCCGGGAGCGAAAGGATCCTATCGAGCTCCCGCAGGCTCTCATCAAGGACATTCTTCCAGAAGGAGACGCGCATATGCAGGAGGAGCGGCGACTCATGTATGTGGCGCTCACTCGCGCGAAGGAAAAAGCAGTACTTACCTTTGCTGAGGATTATGGGACATCGACTCTTAGAAAGCCGTCCCGTTTCATCGAGGAGCTTGGTTTTGATCCCCGAACGCCCTTTTCTGCCGTTTCAAGCGAGCTCGTTCCTGCCCAGGGCCAGCGATTGGCAGATCAGAAGACGACCTATGTGTTACCGCGTAAGTTCTCATTCACCCAGCTGAAGGCGTTTGAGACGTGCCCGAAGCAATACTATTACGCGCATATTATTCGCATCCCCTCGGCCGGCAGAGCGACTTTTTCATTTGGCAAGATCATGCACGCCGTCCTGGAAAAATTTTTCAGACTGGTTATGGAACGAAGCTCACTACAGCAAGCCAGCTTGTTTGGCGCAAAGCCGCAGAAAAGATCTGCTCCCGCCACACCCGTGTCGCTGAAGGCGCTCCTGGCGCTGTATGAGGAGACTTGGGAGGAGGATTGGTTCTTTGACGAAGAGAACAAGCGCCTATATCGCGAAAAGGGAAAGACGATCCTTAAGAATTTTTATGAATCGTTAAAAAAAACCGTTCCGGTGCCCGTTGCGCTCGAGCAGCCTTTTACCATGAAGATAGGCGGCGCAAGCTTCAAGGGCGTCATCGACCGCATCGACGAGGAGAAGGGCATGTGGAAACTCGTCGATTACAAGACGGGTACGCCGCCGAAGGACGGAAAGCTTGCGTTCGACGACAAGGAGCAGCTCTTCATCTATCAGATGGCGGCTGAGCAGGTGTTCGGCAAGAAAGTGGGTTCGCTTGTCCTTCATTTTCTCGAGAACAACACGCAGCTTGCCTTTATCGCTTCCGAGAAGGACGTGCGTAAAGTTGAGGAGAGTGTTACGGAGATCATCAGCGCTATCCGGTCGTCGAAGTTCGAACCGACGCCTGGGTTCCAGTGCAAGTCGTGCGACTATCGTTTTATCTGT
>JBBTUM010000085.1:0-2811 GCA_038063795.1 Patescibacteria group bacterium
TATGGCCTCGTCCTCGCGGTCATTCTGACGCGGACTGACATGGGGACGCAGCTTGGCGCCCTCGGTTGCATCGTGGGACCAGCGCTTCTTTTCGGGGCGATCAATGGTCTCATGCGATCAGACTCTCCGGAGTGGAGCTTCGAATTCATCGAGCTCGGTGTAGCAGGAAGCGCCATCGTCGCAGTCGTGGCAGGGCCGTTCGCAGGCCTCCTGGCACTTCTTGCCTACCTGCTTCCATGGAGCATCGCCTTCGGCATCGTGTTTCTCATAGCACGCCTCGGCCGGTGGATCGGCAGCCGATTCCGCATCCCGCGGTCGATCGCCTGACTGACCGCAATATCTGAAAGCCCAGCCCGCTCACCGAGTGCAACTCGGATGTAGCGGGCTGGGCTTTCTTCTTTCTATAGATTTAGACAATCTTCACGAACTTCCGCTTCCCAACCTGCACGACATCTCCCGAGGAAAAAGTATAGAGACGTTTCCAATCAGAAACCTTCTCACCATTGACCTTCACGGCGCCTTGTTCCATCAAACGCTGCGCCTCGCTTTTTGAACTGACAAGCCGTGACTTTACTAAAAGATCTGGCAACGTCGTGCTCCGTGCACTGATTGTAGGAATATCGCTGGGGACTTCTTTCTTCGTAAACTGTTTCACAAATTCCGCTTCCGCATGCCGCGCTTTTTGTTCCGTATGGAACACAGCGACCACTCGACGCGCAAGCTCTGCCTTTGCGTCGCGGGGATTGAGAGACCCCTCCTTCATCATCTTCTCGCGCTCTTTGATCTCGGTAATAGGCAGGTCGGTAAGAAGTTCAAAACCAGGAGCTATCATACCGTCGGTCCACGACATTATTTTGCCGAACATTTCCTTCGGAGAATCCGTAAGCGTCACCATATTCCCCTCGGTTTTGCCCATTTTCTTGCCGGTCGGATCCTCAAGCAATTTCATGGTAAGCACGAACTTCTCCCTATTTTTGTACTGCTTCATGAGGTCCCGCCCGGTCAGCATATTGAATGTTTGATCGTTGCCGCCGACCTCCCCATCCACGTTCATTGCAACGCCGTCATACCCCTGCATCAAAGGGTACAAAAATTCATGTTGGTAAAGCGGCTTCCCCGATTTCATACGACGTTCAAAAAGATCTCGCTCGAGCATGCGCTGTACCGTCGACTTTGAGGCGAGATCAATTACATCAGCGAATGTCAGTTTTGATAACCACGTGCTGTTGAACCGATACTCGGCTGCATTCGGACCTGTGAATTTCAGAAGTTTCCCGGCCTGCTTCCGGTAGCTCCGACAATTTGCAAGTATCCGCTCGCGCGTCAGCCTCGTCCTCACCTCGGTCTTGTCCGGGTCTCCGCTCACCGCGGTGAAATCTCCGATAAGGAGAATGACCTTGTGACCAAGCTCTTGGAGCTGGTGGAGTTTCATGAGCGGTATGGCATGACCGAGATGCAGCGCGGGTCCGCTCGGATCAATGCCGAGGTAGACCGTCAGTTTTTTCGCGCCGGTGAGCAGGTTCTTCAAAAAATCCCGCGTCGGGTATACTCGCTCGACTCCACGATCAAGAAGCTCAGTAATTTTGTTCTCGCGCGTTGACGCAGTCATTGTTCTCATGTTTAACTGGTGGCCTTAAACGAAAAGGGTAACTCTGATATACTTAGTACCGTTAGTATGCCTATTCGACAGTTAAAACGCAAGAAAGACGAGCAATCATCGACGAGTTTCAGCACGCATTCGTTCGGACAGTCGCGAGAAAAAACTCCGGATCGCGTTCCATCGTTCCGCAGCGCTCCCTATGATTTTCTTCGGCGCGTGCCGATGCAACGTCTGAAAGAACGACGCTCAGGTCGAGGAATGCGGGTCAGCAGATCATTCATGTGGTGGCTTCTGCGGGCCGGCCTTATCGTGTTTTTCCTTGGCGGTATCTTCATGATCAGCATCTTCGCGTGGTATTCGAAGGACCTGCCTGACCCGAATAAGATCATCGACCGAGATGTCGCGCAGAGCACGAAGATCTATGACCGCATCGGAGAGACTTTGCTCTACGAGATACACGGGACCGAACGAAGAACGCTCATTGAGCTTACCGACATTCCTCAGTATGCGATCGATGCCACCGTCGCCGTCGAAGACAAGAACTTTTTCAAACATAAAGGCCTCTCTGCGACCGGCATCGTCCGCGCGATCACCTTGGAGATCTTGAGCAAGCTGCACCTCTTCAACCGCGTCGTCCCCGGCGGCTCGACGCTCACGCAGCAGTTCATCAAGAACGCGGTTTTGACGCGTGAAAAAAGCTACGTGCGTAAAATAAAGGAGTTCGTGCTCGCCTATCGCCTTGAACAGAAGTTCACGAAGGACGAGATACTGAAGCTGTACTTCAACGAGATCCCCTACGGCTCGACCGCCTATGGCATCGAGGCGGCGGCAGGCATCTATTTCGACAAGCCCGCCCATGACCTGACCCTTGCAGAGGCCGCCGTGCTCGCCGCGCTTCCCCAGGCTCCGAGCTACTACTCGCCCTATGGATCACACAAGGACGAGCTCATCGCGCGGCAGCGCTTTATCCTCAAGCTCATGGTCGAACAGGAATACATCACCGACGAACAGGCAGAGGACGCAAGAAATCAGGAGATCGTCTTCAAGAAACGCCGCGAGGACATCAAAGCGCCGCACTTCGTCTTTATGGTGAAGGAAGAGCTCTCGCAGCGATACGGCGAACGGCTGGTCGAGCAAGGAGGGCTCAAGATCATAACGACGCTCGACGCAGAGAAACAAAAAGTAGCCGAGGAGGTCATCACCGAGAAGGC
>JBBTUM010000086.1:0-3878 GCA_038063795.1 Patescibacteria group bacterium
TTTCAGGCGGCGTCTTGCGCCCGATCGTGAGCCAGGATGTGTTCCAGGCATTGGGTCTTGACAGCGGCGGCGTGCACACTATCGCTTCTCTCGAGGGTTACTCAGTTGGCGATATGCTTACTCATACTGAACTCCCTCTTACGACAAGCTTCGTTGTTTCCGATGACGCTGGCGAGCGGTATCTCATCTACAACGGACAGCGCTATCAGTTCAAAAATGCAGCTGTCTTCACTTCTCTCGGATTCAGCGATTCGTCATTGATCCAGACTGCGGATGAGGAACTCGACGAGTACCCAGTATCGCAAAAGGTTATTGACGACACCGAGACGCATCCGGATGGCACGCTCATCAAGTACCCGGGAGACCCGCGCGTCTATCTCCTTGATAGCGGCACGAAACGGTGGGTACCCGATGAAGATACGTTTTATGAGAGAGGTTTCACCTTCCGAAATGTGGTGCAGGTTGGCGAGGGAGAAACGTATGATGATGGTATACCGTATGACATCCAGGTCGAGGGGTACACGCTCGATGAATTTGTAGTGGGGCCTCCCAGTGTCAACCCTCGCGATACTGGGCAGAGTGGTCGTGTTGCTTTGTATGTTGCCGCGATCGCGTTGGCTGCTGGGGCGCTGTTCGTTTTGGCACGAGTGTTCGTTCGCCATTCGCCTTGATGATGCGATTTTTTTCTGAAGATAAGATGAGAGGCGCCTTCGTAGAAGGCGACTATATGAAATACTTCTTGTTAACTATCGTTCTCATTTTGACACCGATAGGTGTGTTTGCCGCGGATAGCGCAGATGTGGATAACGATGGACTCTCTGACGCGGATGAGATCGGGGTCTACTTCACTGATGAAGAGAGCGCCGATACTGACAATGATGGTTTCAGCGATGGCGACGAAGTGGCGCATGGCTATTCTCCACGTCACGCGGAAGGCGCGAAGCTCATGCAGGTGGATTCGGACGAAGACTATCTGAACGACGCGTGGGAACTGACGCTCGGCACCGGGCTCATGGATCCTGACAGCGATGGTGATTTGTATCTGGACGGCACTGAAGTTGCCGCGCGCTTTGATCCGCTGAATGCTGAGCCTGTTCAGCGCGAAAAGGTCATCATCATTGACCTCGCAAGCCAGCACCTTGAGTATTTTTTTGGCGATACACTTTTTGGATCGTTCCCTATATCTGGCGGGCTTCCGTACACGCCGACGCCGACAGGGGAGTTCACTGTCTTGAACAAGGTGCCGGTGAAACACTACGGGGGAGCCTCGTATGATTATCCGAATACTCAGTGGAACCTCCATTTCTATACGAAGAGATACGGTTACTATATCCATGGTGCCTACTGGCACGACGACTTTGGCACTCCGAAAAGCCACGGTTGCGTCAATGTTTCGTACGAGAACATGGAGCCGCTGTACTGGTGGGCACAGCTCGGAACGAGGGTTATTATTCAATAGTTTGAGGCGCTATTGACCCCGTTAGAGACTTTTTTCTAATGGGGTTGACTTTTTCTAGATAATCTAGTATATTTTATAGTTCACAAATTTCTGACGAAATATAGCTGATTTTGATGAAACATAAGCATAGTATCATAGCGACACTTCTCCTAGCGCTGCTGGGCATTGGTCAGCCTATGCTTTCTGACGCTCAGGTTTTGCTTCAGATAAGCAATGTTCGCACACAGGTCACCGAGAATAACGTCACCATAACCTGGGACACGAACCTGGTCGCTGACGCCAAGATCGATATCGGTACGGATACCACGTACGGGACGTTCTTTATTTCGACCGATAAGCCGGATATCCGGCACACGATGCAGCTCCACGGACTCAATGAGGACACCGTGTATTACTTCAAGCTCACGTCACGGTCAGCGAACCAGGAGATCACCACGTTTGGCCAGACGTTCAAGACAGGTGAGACCAATGATACAACGATGCCGGCCATCAGCAAGGTGAACGTAGTGGCGATCACCGGCTCGACCGCGACGATCCAGTGGGTGACCGATGAGCCCGCATCTTCCGTCGTGCGTTACGGCGAGACATCCCGCTATACGGCGACGCGATCGAGCGGGACCAAGACGATCAAACACGATGTAACACTCACGGGACTGCGTGCCGCGGCGGTCTATCATTTTCAGGTGTCGTCGGCTGACAAGGATGGCAATACGGCCGTGGACACCGATCGGACATTTCAGACCTGGCTTACGAATGAGGGCGATGCTCTCGTTCTGGAGCTTTCTGATATTCGTCCCTTGACGACGAACGATCCGCAGGTGAAAAGCAACAGCCTCACGATTAGCTGGCGTACGAATAAACTTGCAAGCGGTATTGTCCGTTACGGCGAGGGGACAGGACTGAATAAAACGATCACCATACCTGATGTGCGAACGTTCGAGCATCAGTACACCATCGAAGGACTGAAGCCGGGGACCGCGTACTCGT
The DNA here is from genome assembly GCA_038063795.1 of Patescibacteria group bacterium. Taxonomy (GTDB): domain Bacteria; phylum Patescibacteriota; class Patescibacteriia; order UBA1558; family 2-01-FULL-52-15; genus JBBTUM01. Next base: position 2,447 of record JBBTUM010000086.1, read on the forward strand.
TCCAGATCGAATCAAAGGACATCGGCGGCAAAAGCAAGAGATCGGAGACGCTTTCGTTCGTCACCCGCTCTGTTTCTTCCACGACAGCAAGCGGACAGCGTTCTGAGACCGGTATGACATTTTATGCTCGATTCGACGGCAACACCTCTGCTGATTTTGCGGCTGGAAACTCCGAATCCTCACAGGCAGGTTCGGTCGTTGTGACTGCTGCAGGGAAAACGGGTGGAGCGGCGCTCGTCGGAAATAAGAGCCAGCTACGATATGACGGTCCGGAGAATCTGGGTATCGACGAGACAGCGGTTGCCTTCTGGGTGAAGACGGCCTGGAAAAAGAACGACGGCCTGGATCATGTTATCTTTTCCTTGAACCCGTATGCGAAAGCAGGCTCTGATAAATACATCGGCCTGGCCAAGTGGAAGGACTTCGGTGGACGACGTGATGTGCTTGAGTTTGGGCTCGAGGACGCTCGCGATGCCGATACGCGTCTCTTCGCGGATGATGACCTGATCGCCGACGGCGCGTGGCACTTCGTTGTGCTGCAGTGGAAGTTTGGCGGTGATGCGTCGTTCTATATTGATGGAGAATTGCAGGCTCGCGGGAGCCTGGGAGGAACGCCTCCTGCACTGGGGACATATTTTTACCTTGGGAATGAGAAACTAGATACGAGCGTTTTCTTTGATGAATTTATTATTTTTGACCGGGTTCTGAGCGAGGGAGAGGTGAAGACCGTTATGGGTGGCGGCATTATCGCACTTGAAGGCGGAGCTTCTGCCGTGAGCGTTCTCGGCTTCTCGACAGAAGGGTTGACCGTGCCGCAGGGGCTGTATCAGGTGCCGGGCGATCGAGACATCTACGCGTTTTTTCACGGCGAGCGGTATCGTATTCCCGGTCCTACATCGCTCGAGCGGTATACCGCGATGGGATTCACTGTCCGCGGCATGACCGCTGAGCGGCTCTACGCCTATCCGCTCGTCCACTTGGTGAAGGCGGACGACAGCGACGCCGTGTACTATCTCTACTACAAATCCGAAGGCAAGATACTGAAGATCGGCGTGCCCTCGCCTGATATTTTCGAATCATATGCACGGAATGACTGGGCTGACGTTGTCGCGATAGACGGAGCCGATCTTGCTCGGTATCAAGACGCTACATTGGTGAAGTCGGTATCGAATCCGGCAGTCTACCGCATAGAGAACGGCCAAGCGCGTCCATTCGAGTCCGAGAACGCGTTCATGCGGCTTGGCTACGATTTTCAAGATATCGTTGACATTAATGACGCGCATCTGAGCACCTATCGGCGTGGCCAGCCGGTGCGCTAAGGTGACCCTTTTATGCATCTCGCGGCCCAGCACCAGTTTGTCAACAAAGTGGTGCTGGGCCGCTTCTCTTTTTACTCAAACTATTGAGGTCGGTACTGCAGTGCCTCCATCAC
>JBBTUM010000086.1:3888-19258 GCA_038063795.1 Patescibacteria group bacterium
GGGCCCCGCTTCGTTATTGCATTTTTGCGCATAGTTCCCTAAGCTACGACCGTACAAGTCCATACGGAGGAGGGCCCTCTGAATCTGTACGATAGAGGGTTGCCGAGGCTTTCCCTTCTTTGACAATTCAGACAAAACAACACACACGAGAGGAGGATTTTCAGATGCAGCTGAATCTCATGATGCCGGGGAATCCCCGCTATCAGCCACCACAGCTCAGACCGTTTTTCGGCTACGACAGGCTCTATTCGACGCTCTCAGAGGTTGAGATCGCGGTGCTCGAGGTAATGGGCGAGATCGGGGTGATCCCGAGGGGTGAGTTTCGGACGTTCCGGCGTGAGCTTCGCGAGCGGCTTCAGGCAATCACCACCGCGCAGGTCGACAGGGTGGAGCAACGTATCACCCGTCACGACATTCGCGCGTGGGTACGCATCGCGCAGCGGATCGTAGGCCCTCGTCTGGCTCGATGGGTACATGTCCCGCTGACAAGTTATGACGCGCTCGATACCGCTCGCATACTGCAGTTCCGAAGAGCCTATGAGTATGCGTTGAGGCCGACGATCAACGATGTCATCGCGCAGCTCGCGAACCTTGTCGAGCGTTACGCCGACCAGATCCAGATCGGGCGGACACATGGACAGCATGCGCTTCCCATCACCGTCGGCTTCTGGCTCGCGACGATCCTCAGTCGCATCATGTACTGTAGTGAGCAGCTCGAGCACTATGCGGACGGGCTCGCTGGCAAGATATCCGGCGCGGTCGGCGCATATAACGCGCAGGTCGGTCTTCCCATCGCGGAGCGCTGCGGGACGATCTCATTCGAGAAGCGCGTTCTCGCGAAGCTTGGACTCCAGCCTGCACGGATCAGTACGCAAATACTGCCGCCTGAGCCGGTCGGCTTCTTCCTTTTCGCGGCGACAGCTTTGTCAGCGGCGCTCGGTCAGTTCGGGCGCGACTGCAGACAGCTCATGCGCACCGAGATCGGCGAGATCATGGAGGCCAGAGAGCCCGGACAGGTCGGCTCATCCACGATGGCAGGGAAGATCAACCCCATTACTCTCGAGAATCTCGAGGGAACGTGGCTCAAGACCAAGAACGAGTTCGGCAAGGTGCTCGACACGCTCATCAGCGAACATCAGCGCGATCTGGTGGGGAGCGCTCCGGCGCGCGATTTCCCGATCATCATGGTCAATCTCCAGCATCAGCTGAACTCGCTCCTGAAGAAGAACAAGAAGGGATACACGTTCCTCGAGCGGATCGGGGTGAATCGCGATGCCTGCGAGCGGAATCTCGGCATGAGCGCACACGTGGTGCTCGGCGAGCCGCTCTATATCGCGCTGCAGATGGCGGGATACAGGGGCGACGCGCATAAACTGATCAATGACAAACTCGCTCCCGAAGCACGCCTGAGCGGCTCGCCGCTCATCGTATGCGTTGAACAACATGCGAAGCGGAGCAAGAATCTTCGCGAGGCCCTCGCGCACATGCCTCCGGAGGTTATCGAGCTCCTGAAAGATCCTCGCAGGTACACCGGTCATGCTTCGCGGAAAGCCCGCGAGGTCGCACGCCGCGCAAGGCGGCATGCTGGTCGGCGATAGGCCATAAGATGAAACTCTGGGATCTGGTGAAAATCCAGCTTGAAGGGAGGAAAGAGATGGTGAGTGTCGGTTCGGAGGGCCTCAGATACAGGCTCTTCAAGGGGAACGGAGTATTGTTCAAACACCAGGGGAAGGTCAGGGATACCTATCGCCTTGTCGATCACCCTGGATTGTTGTTGCAGGTGACGACCGACCGAGCGTCGATATTCGATTTTGTCCTCGGTTCGCTCTTTCCGGGCAAAGGTCGCTACCTGACGATGCTCACTGTGTTCTGGCTTACCGAAGTGCTCCCAAACCTCTGCGAGAACCATCTCGTGGCGTACGGGAGCGACATCGATCGGTACGTACGGCCTGAACTTCGGCATGACGCGGACCTGCACTCGCGTGCATTGATCGTACGCGACCTCAGCGGGTCGATGCTGCCTATCGAGTGCATTGCCAGAGGATTTCTAACGGGGAGCGGCCTCAAGGACTATCGGCGTACCGGTATGGTGAGTGGCCATGAGCTGCCACTCGATCTGCATGACGGTTCGCGATTACCGCGCTCGATCTTCACTCCCTCGACGAAAGCAGAGAGCGGTCATGATCAGAACATCGATTACCGCGGCGTCCGCGAACAATACGGCCCGTGGGTCGAGGAGCTTACGCTGGCGCTGTATGATGCGGCTGTCGAGCATGCCCTCACGCGCGGTCTCATCATTGCGGACACGAAGTTCGAATTCGACACCCATGGTACTCTCGCCGATGAAGTGCTGACGTCGGATTCGTCCCGCACCTGGCTGCTCGAGGACTATCAGGCGGCGCAGGAGGAGCACAAGTCACCGCAAGGCTTCGACAAGCAATTCGTGCGCGAGTGGGGCACGACCGTCGAGACGCCGTTCTTCAACGACGAGGGCGAGCAGCTCATCGGCATCAACAGCCTTGATCCGAAGGACGCTGCTCATGCGCAGTACGTGCGCGGACTCCCTGTCCTGCCTGCGATCATCCAGAAGACGATGCAGCTCTACGGTCAGGGGTTCTGTCGTCTGACCGGAAGTTCGCTCGACGGTTTCCTGGAATCGCGGTGTTCGTAGGAGGAAATGTTTTTTTGGAGCCTCGTTCCGATATCTGTCATCAGACTCCGCCAGCTGGCGGATGACTGAGGCAGTGTCGGAGCGGGGCTTTTTCTTTTCAGAGCGATTTTCTTTTTTTATGACATGCGTTATGATACAGAGGCGTCAGTGGTACTCTTTCATGGCATACTTTACAGAATATACGACGCTATCTCAGAAGGAGGTACTCTCCCGTTTTTCGAGCTCGCTTGAGCGCGGTCTCGTCACCGCAGAACGAAAAAAACTCCTCGCCGCTCACGGTGTTAACGAGGTCGCCGGCAGTGCGATAGGATGGTTCGTTATTTTGCGGCGTCAATTTGCATCCTCGTTCATCTATTTACTGATCTTCGCTGCGGTATTAGCGATCGTCCTCAGAGAGTATATCGACGGCGTGATGATCGTGTTATTCGTGCTGCTGAACGCCAGCATCGGTTTTTATCAGGAATATCGATCTGAACAAACAATGAAGCTGCTGCAGCAGTTCGTCGTCCGCAGAACGCGGATACTGCGAGACGGCGAAGAGGCCATTATCGCAAGCCGCGAGCTCGTGCCTGGCGACGTTGTCATTCTCGAACCCGGCGACATATGTGCGGCCGATATAAGGATTCTCAACGAGGCGAATCTGACGATCGACGAATCTACTTTGACCGGAGAATCGGTGCCGATTAAAAAAACGGAAAAGCCTTTGGACGAAGCCGCCGGAGAGATTTTTCAGGCGACCAATATCGTATTTTCTGGCACGACCATCGTCAGCGGTAAGGGGATCGGCGTCGTCATTGCGACCGGCAAGAGCTCGGTGATGGGTGACATTAGTCATCTCGCGACCGAAACGCCCCGCGTCAGCGCCTTTGCCAAGGGTTTGAACAAGTTCAGCTCCTTTATCCTGCGACTTGTCGTCGTAACGCTGGTGTTTATCGTCCTCGCGAACCTTTTCATCAAGGGTTTGACCATTGACATCCCCGACCTGATCATCTTTGCGATCGCGCTCGCGGTTAGTGTGATACCGGAAGCGCTGCCTATTGTGACGACATTTTCCCTGTCTCGCGGCGCTCTCCACCTGTCGAAGCATCATGTCGTAGTTCGTCGTCTTTCAGCGATCGAGGACCTCGGCAGTATCGAGGTCTTGTGCACCGACAAGACAGGGACGTTGACTGAGAATGTGCTTACGGTCGCTGGGATCTTCGGTTCGAGCGGAACCGATCCGATCGTCTACGGCAGCATGGCTGCGCCGTTTTTGACCGAAAAGAAGCAAGAGCCGAATAACGCGATCGACCGTGCGCTCTGGACGAAGCTATCGGCGCACGAGCAGAAGCGCGTCCTCGCGACCGCGCGGCTCGATGAGGTCCCCTTTGACCCCGATCGGAGGAGAAATGCGGTCGTGGTCGAGCATGGAGGCCGACACGATCTCATCGTACGCGGAGCGCCCGAGGAAGTGATGTCACTGTGCCCGGCGCTCGGTAAGGATATTCGGGCGTCCGCTCACTCGTGGATCGAGTCGTCAGGGAAGCGCGGAGAACGTATTATTGCCATTGCGCAGAGGTCACTGAAGCACGGTCCGCCATATTCGGCGGAGACAGAGGAGCACGATCTACAATTCATTGGACTCGTTTCTTTTTCTGACCCACTGAAAAAAACGACTATTGGCGCGGTGCAGATGGCAAAAAAACTCGGAGTTGCTGTGAAGATATTGACCGGCGACAGCAAGGAGGTCGCGGCGTCGGTCGCGATGCGGGTCGGGCTCATCGATGACGCCTCGCGCGTGATCACTGGTTCTGATTTTGACCGGCTTGCGCCGGCACGACCGCGAACGACGGTCGCCGAGTACGCCGTGTTTGCGCGTGTCTCACCGCAGCAGAAGTATCGCATCATCCAGCTGCTTCAGGAAACACGTGAAGTCGGTTTTCTCGGTGAGGGCATCAATGACGCCCCTGCGCTGAAGATAGCGAACGTTGCCATGGTGGTCGACGGAGCGGCAGATATAGCACGTGAAGCTGCGGATATCGTGCTGATGCGGAAGAGTCTTGATGTGGTCATCGACGGCATTCAGGAGGGGCGTGCCGTGTTCGTCAATACGGTCAAATACATCAAAGCGACGCTTGCGTCGAATTTCGGCAATTTCTACGCAGTCGCTATCGCGTCCCTGCTGATCCCTTTTTTGCCGATGCTGCCGTTGCAGCTCCTGCTCCTGAACCTTCTCTCTGATTTTCCCATGATCGCCATAGCAGCTGACCGCGTCGATTTGCAGGATTTAAAAAAACCGCAGCATTATAATGTTCGTGAGATCGTCCTTATCGCCACTGTTCTCGGTATCATCAGCTCAATTTTCGATTTCGTCACCTTCAGCATCTTTTTCCGCATGGATCCCGCTGTCTTGCAGACGAATTGGTTCATCGCGAGCGTCCTTACGGAGCTGGTGTTCCTCTTCTCGGTCAGGACGCGATTTTCGGTCTTTCGCGCAAAACCGCCCGCGAAGATTCTTATCGTGCTGTCAGTGCTGACGTTTCTCCTCACGATCACGGTGCCGTTTACGCCAATCGGTCAAACGTTCTTTCACTTCATTCCGCCGTCTCCGTATCATCTCGCCATCATTGGTTCAGTCGTTGCGACGTATTTTGTGGTGACGGAAGGCGTGAAACTTATGTATTATCGGATGGTAGACGTCTCCTAGCGGAGTTTTTGGACAGGCGTATTTTCGCGTACGTGTCTTGACGGCGGATGTGCATCAGTATAGTCTTATGGAACAATTATTAACGAAGCACTATGCACGCGATCGAATCAATACCAGTGTCAGGCTACACTCCCGAGCAGCCGGCGCATGAGGGCCCGAAGCAGGTTCCTGAGTGCGGTGAATGTGGCACCAGCATGGTAGAAGTCGAAGCTGAGGAAGGCGACACGAAACTTCTTGAACCGCGCTTGATGTGTCCGAACGGACACGGCCTTGCGCCACAGCATGAGAAGGCCCAGTAAGAGCTCTCAACAACGCACAAAATCTTCTCATTTGAGGAGTTTTTGTTTTTCCATTACGCTGTAGGTATGGATACAGAGCATATTCTTTCGGACCCTGACCTGAAAAACATCTATGACAAGATGCTCGACTATTTGTCGAAGAACGATATGGCTGAAGCCAGACTTGTCGATCGGGTCCACCGCCTCCAGCTCAGGTACCCGAGGAGTGAGCGATACCGCCGCTATTCAAAGGAAAATTGTCGCGTTGTCATACCGCTTCTGCGTGAGGAAGGCTATGTCGATGACGAGCGGTACGCTCGCCGTGTTTTTGACTCGCTGAAGGACAAAAGAGACGGCTTGCGAATGATACGGCAGAAGATGCTCAGGCGACAGATCAAGGTCACCGTTGTTGATGAACTTCTGAAGAAATTTTCTGAAGCCGTGCGTCAGGACCTTACGAAAATAACCGAAGCAGCGAGAAAAAAACTGCATCAGCTTCGCGATAAGTATGCGAGTGATCCGGTAAAAAAATTTCAGATCAGGCAAAAGGTGTACGCGTGGCTTGCCATGAAAGGTTATAGCAGTGAGGAAACCGCTAGCATTAGCCGAAAAATATTTTAGACCGTGGATTCATTGACAGTTCCGGTGTATCATACTAGTATTGTCTGTTCATCAACAGTTCCTATCACATCGTTCAACCTTCACGGAGAGGAGGGCCCACACACATTCGTTTCCGGCAACCGAATCCTGCCCTAGAGTTCAATCAGAGGCGAAGGGGGATCCATGATCCGAGCAATACCGGTGGACACCAACGGCAAAGAGTGTTGCCCGAAGGTCGGCAAACGGGACCGGTCGAGGACGCGGCAAGAGCACTGCGATGTCGCACTGCGACGTCGCATCAGAGAGCTCTATGCTCAGGGCATGCGCGAGAACGGCGAGTTGACGGTTCAGCTCGCTTTCGAAGGGTATGATTCGAGGCTCGACCTCGATGCCATGACGGTCGCCATGCAGGACGACCACACGCGGGACATTCCAGCGACGCACGACCCCGATCGAAGACGCAGTTTCGATTTCCAGGACGCTCCTGATGTGACTGAGATGTCCCCCGAGGACACCGTCTACCTGCACGAGCTTCTGGAGAGGCTCGAACGTCTCGGCACCAGCCAGCATGACCTCATCACGAGGGAAGTCGATCTCACCCCGCAACGTCTGGAGGAGGAACTCGCCGCGCTCGAACGGGCCGGCTGAAAAACGATCACGAGGACCCGGCGGCATCCGCCTCCGGGTCCTGCTTCTTCTCAAATCAAATATTTTGTGTATACTGTAGCGAGTATGAGCAGACTGATCACCAAAAGAACTCTGTATAGCCTCATTTTTTTGATAGCGCTCATCGCCATGGGTGGAAGTTTGTATTACAGTGAGATCGTGGGGCTTACGCCGTGCCTCTTGTGCTGGTATCAGCGCATCGCAATGTATCCGATCGTGGTGTTGAGTCTCGTCGGCCTTTTGAAACGCGACCCGATGTTGCCGCGTTACGTATTGCCATTGAGCATCATGGGCGCTCTTATTGCCGCCTACCAGTATATCTTGCAACGATTGAGCGCGCGTGGCACTGTCAATATCATCACGCCATGCGCCGTCGGCGGAACCTCGTGTGCGACCATCGATCTGCAATACTTCGGCTTTATAACGATCCCGTTCATGTCACTCGTCGCGTTCATCCTGATTGCGTTGGCGAGCTTTATTGCTCTCCGTACTGACGCCTGGAAATAAAGTCAGGTGCACCTGCTTAAATTTTTAGAATAACGACACAACATGACAGACGCCAAAGATCTGATCCAAGAGCCGCTTGTTACCAAGGGCGAGAATCCTGATTCTGAATATCAGCGGCTCATCCGCGAATACGCCGAAAATCCTTTCTTTGATATTAATCTGCGTCCCGAGGAAAAGGAGAAGGCAAAGAAATTTCTTCTCGAGTCTCGAGAAGGCGGCGAGTAATCTCCTGACGACTGTCGACGGGCTTTGTCAGAGTGACCAGAGTTCTTTGAGGGGTATCTATGAAGCTTTCGCTTCGAGGTTACTTTTTTTGGAGGATGAGCGATGAAAGAGCTAGCGCAGAACATCCGTCGAGGTCTCGCGACCGAGGGTGTGATCGAGGCGTGCGAGGCGTGGGGGGCAACCATGGAGGGCGGCGTTGTCGTCGCAAATGTCGTAGGGCTGGCGCTCATCGGAGCGATAGGCAAGGAGAGTGCCGTGTGCATGTTGATTGACGCCTTCGAGGAGTCTGCCCTGGGCGAGGAGGCAGGGGCGCGGACGCGGGAGGTCATCACCGCTCTCGGACTGACTGACACGTCTCAGACCGAAGATCTCGCCGAACGCCACATGGAGGGCTCATCGGCCTCCTCACTGGCTGATGACCTCGAGGCAGGCAGATTGAGCCTCTAAGCGGCGAGGTAGTCAGGATGCGTGTCCCATGAGTTCGATCGCGTGGGACACGCTTTTTTATTAGGTGCGCCGCCTAAAGAACCCACCCTGATACCCCGCTTGCTGCGGGGAGGGGTTCATTGTGATATACTTATCACCAGAATGAAGTTTCAGTCGCTACTTTCAGGCGCGCGATACGGCAAGTATGATAAGACCGTTCATGTCAGCGTCGCATTCGCCATGACATTGATAGGAGCAGTTGTCGTGCCGCTGACGTGGGCCGCGATAGCGGTATTTGTCGCCGGCATCGTGAAGGAGTTGTTCGATATTAAACATTCACGGTACAAGTTCGACCTGACAGACATCTATGCAAATGCCGCGGGGGTGCTCTTCGCGAGCCTCGTCTGGCTCCTCATAGCGGCGTCATAGCATCGTATGGTTTCCATGCAAAACAAAAAAGGGGGAGCGTGGGTGGTCAGCGTGGACATGGGATATGGCCATCAGCGCGCTGCGCATCCGCTGCGGCACATCGCCGAGGGCGGCATCATCAACGCAAATACCTACCAAGGCATTCCCGCGAGAGACCGCAAGATCTGGCAGAACTCCCGCGCGTTCTATGAGTTCATCTCCCGATTCAAGCAATTCCCCTTCATCGGGGACAAGGTTTTTGAGTTCTACGATCGTCTTCAAAATATTCCGGAGTATTATCCGAAGCGGGATCTTTCACGGCCGACCTTTCAAGTGGAGCAGGTCATGTCGCTCATCCGCTCATCTGACTGGGGCAAGCATCTTATCATGAAGCTTGCAAAAAACCCGCTGCCCCTGGTCACGACTTTTTTTACTACGGCTTTCATGGCGGAGTATTTCCGCTATCCGGGCGAGATATATTGTCTCGCGACCGATACCGACATCAGCCGCGCTTGGGTCCCCGAGAATCCTATACGGAGTCGTATCAGGTATTTTGCGCCGACTTCCCGGGTCGCTGACCGCCTCAAACTCTACGGTATTCGCGAGAAAAACATCTTTCTCACTGGCTTCCCGCTGCCCGACGAGAACATAGGCGGACCAGATCTGCACCGTCTCAAGAGCGATCTCCTGTATCGTCTTGTGAACCTTGATCCGGCTGGTCGGTACAATGCGCGATACCATGAACTCATCCATCATAACCTCGGGCATCATCGCCTTCCGAAGCGGTCATTGCACCCTCTCACACTCACCTTCCCGGTCGGAGGCGCCGGCGCGCAGCGCGGCCTCGCGGTAGATATTTTAACGAGTTTACGTCACAAGATCCGGGAACACCAGATAACCTACATAATGGTTGCGGGCATTCACAATGACGTCGGGCATTATTTTCGGAGCGAGATCCGTAAGCTTGGCCTGGCGACCGAGCTTGGCAGGCACGTCGTCGTTGCCGGGGCGCGGACCAAGGATGAGTACTTTGTGCATTTCAATCGTTTGCTTCGAACGACCGACATCCTCTGGAGCAAACCATCGGAGCTGAGCTTTTATACCGCGCTCGGCATACCGATGATCATTGCGCCGCCGATCGGCTCACAGGAAATCTACAATAAGCGCTGGGTGGAGACCGTCGGTAGCGGGACCGCTCAGGAAGATCCTCGGTATGCACATGAATGGCTGTTCGACTGGCTCGAGAGCGGGTGGCTCGCGGAAGCGGCGATGGAAGGCTTTGTCGAGGCGCCGAAACGAGGCCTTTATAATATCGTGAATATCGTTAAGAATAAGATCACAGAGGTGAAGGACTTGAAGTCGATCTTGCCATTTTAGTCGTCATTGACAAAATTTGCTAATTGTGGCACTATACGTGGTTCGCTATGAAACAGAAGCTACATAAACGACATCCGCTTATCAGGGCGCTTCTCGCGCTTCTTGCGCTTGGCAGTTTTTTCTTGGTCTGGAAGACGCCGCGCACCGTCAGAAAACACCCGGTGCACTATTGGCACACACGATCATCCCGTCTGATGCGCGTCCTCAAGGACTACGTCATACCGCATGAAGGAAACGATCACAAGCCAAAGGCGCTCCATGGCAAAGCGGTGCAGCACGTTCTCGTTGTCGTTCTCCTGGTCAAGATCGCGATCGTCGGAACGCTCTTCATCCTGTTCCCAAATCCGGCGCTCTTGACGCGGGACATCCGGAGTGATATGTATCGGCTCATCAACGAGTACCGGTCGTCCAAAGGGCTGCAGGAGCTCTCGCTCAATTCGTCTCTCGAGGAGTTCGCCTATGGTAAGGGGCAGGACATGCTCCAGAGCAATTACTTCAGTCACTTTGGGCCTGACGGCAAGAAACCGTGGCAGTGGATAGACATTGGTACATACGATTTCAAATCCATGGGTGAGAATCTGGCGATGGATTTTTTGACAGCAGAGTCGGTGCTAACCGCGTTCCAGAAGAGCCCGACACATGACCGAAATCTATTACAAACAGCCTACTCTGATATTGGTGTTGCCGTGCTGAACGGCTACCTTGACGGCCATGAAACGAATCTTATGGTAGTTTTTTTCGGCAGTCCGAAAATCGTACAAGCTGCGGCAGTACCTGCTGCGCCTGAGCCCTCGGATGCACTGGCAGCTCCTGAGACGACAGCCGTCGTCAGTCAGGTACCGAAAGAGCCGGCCCTCGCACCAGAGCCCGTTTTTTCTCCTGTAGCCGCAATTCCGACCCCTGAGCCAATAGCCGAAGTTGTTTCAGAGACGACCGAGGCAGCTCCGCAGGAAGCTCCGATAAGCTTTTCGATACGGCCGTTCATTGCAACGACGGAGACCGAGGTGCTCGGTGAAGCGATCAATAGCGATATCTCGGTCCAGTCAGATGCCGGACGGACGGGCATAGTATTCGCCCAGGGAGACCTCATGCAGCGTGTCATGGCGTGGGGAGATCGTTTCTTCGGCCTCATATTGGCGATCGTGCTCGTCCTGTTTGCGATCAATGTTTTCGTCAAGATCCGTATACAGCATGCTGCCCCGATCCTCAATGCGACACTCATGATCATTGTCGTCGCGCTTGCGCTCTATCTCAATGCACACCGCGTCGAAGCGATCGGGGAGACCATACGTATCTTGGCACAGTCGATCTTATGACGCAGCTCTATTTCGTTACTTCCAACGCGAATAAGTTTGTTGAAGTTCAAGCCATACTTCCTGGCATCAAGCAGCTGGATGCAGATGTGTCGGAAATCCAGTCTCTTGACCCTCGGCGCATTATCGAACAGAAACTCGCAGAGGTTTTGCGTGGACGCGAAGGCGGATTTATTATGTCCGCCCGGAATCCCCGCGCTTTCAAGCGGGAGGATGGAGGACGAATTGCGAATGAATCGGCGGAGCCGACCCCTCTCATATCGAACCCGCCCCGATACCACGCCTCTCAGGGCGTGGTCGGGTTCATCGTCGAGGACACCTCGCTTTCCCTTCATTGTTTGAAGGGTCTGCCCGGGCCTTTCATCAAATGGTTCCTCGAGGCGCTCGGTGCTGCCGGTATAGCTCGACTTGCCAAAGCTCTGGATGATCCTGCAGCGGAAGCCAGGACCATGATCGGCTACGCGAAAAATCCTCAGGAAGTTCATTTTTTTGAAGGAGTGCTTCGCGGATCGATCGTCGAGCCGAGGGGGGAGACGACGTTTGGCTGGGATCCGATATTCGTACCGGAGGGCCACACACAGACATTCGCAGAGATGTCGCGAGATAAAAAGAACTCGCTCAGCATGCGGCGAAAAGCCGTGGAGCAGTTGCGGCAGTTTCTGGCGCAGGAAGCCGGATAGTTTTCGGCCGTCCCCGCGAACTCGTGGTAGGTTATTGCGTTCGAGTAGTGTCAAAGTATACCAATCATGAAACAAAATCGAAAAGTTTTAATACTATCGGGGCCGGGTGGTTCTGGAAAAACAACTGTCGCTGAATTATTAGTGAAACGATACGGTTTTGTGTATTTGGACGGAGATAATGAAGACACTGAATTTTTTCCGAACGGACAGCAGTGGTTACCTGAAAATTCTGAAAGATTATCTCAAGCTCATGATAAGATTTTTAGAAAGACAAAAGAATTGTTTGATGCGGGTAACAATGTGGTCGTAGACTATATTATCTTCGGACATTACAGGGATTTTTTCAAAAAGTTTAAGCGAGAATTTGGAGATAATCTTACGGTAAAAATTCTCTCCCCCACGGTAAAGGATATGATAAGGCGCGATAAAGAACGCAAAAGTTGGACTACTGGCGCTGATCGCATTGCTGCGGTATGCGCCGAGTTTGAGGAAATTAAAAAGGAGTTAGGAGAACAGAATTATATTGATACCTCCAGCGAATCGGTTGAACAGACTTTTCAAAAACATTTCTCATTTTAACTCTCAGCAAGCATTGGTTGATTTTAGATTGTACTCATAGCGAAATCTAGCTGAATAGATTGTGTATTATTTTTCTACAGAGATTAACACTAAAGACACCAAAGTTTTTGGTTTTACATTAGAACATTGAATGAGACAAGTTCTGATAGCGTCCCGTAATGAAAACGTGCTAGAAAAGCCTTATGGGGCTTGATTTTGGACGGTTCGAACTCGAGGTGGCGTGGAAACAAGTGGAAGCAGGGGGTAAAGGATGGTATACTTTGTGTATGCATATACAGTCTCTTCGCATCACTCGATACAAAAGTTTCAAGGTTTCGGTCACCATCCCGCTGTCGAAAAATTTCAACGTTCTCATCGGTCCGAATAACGGCGGCAAGACCAACATCATTGACGCCATTGATTTCCTTTTTAATCCCGAGAAAAAGCCAGCCCGTTTGCATGACCCGGAGGCGGATCTTGAGCTGACGCTTGCGCTCGGCGATGAAGAACAGAAGCGTTTCACGTGTACGCCGTCGATCTCGGTCAGGGGGAATGAGATGTCCGTGCACTGCTTCCAGAACGGGACAGAAGAGATGGGCGCCGCTTTCCGGCAGTATTCCGCCGGGAAAGTGAAGGTGCTTTTTTACAATGATTTTTCGAATTTTTCTCAGATCCAGAAAGACTATCGCATCCTCCAGAGAACATATCCTGAAGCCGAAGTTCGTTTCAAGTCGCTTCTGCGCCAGTATTTTCCGGAGGTGCACTCGGTGGAGAAGATCGTCGACGTAGAGCTTCTGAGCCAGGCGAACGTAGGTACGACGAGGTCGGTGCCGATAGAACGGATGGGGAGCGGTTTCCGACGCATCTTCGTGATACTGCTGTATGCGTTGCACCCTGACTACCCGATCGTCATGATCGACGAGCCAGAGATCCATCTGCATCCTGCGCTCATCAAGAAGCTGCTGAAGGCTCTCATGTCGCAGACGACGAATCAGATCATCGCGACGAGCCATTCGCCGCTCATGATCAAGGCCAGCAACCTGCACGAGGTCTATCGCGTTCTGAAGAATGAACAGGGCAGCCATGTGTACTCGATGAGCATTGATCATCGCTCGATCGACCGCAAGCGATTGGTTCAGGAGTTGAACGCCGACAACCTCGAGATGTTCTTTGCGGACAAGGTCCTGGTCGTCGAGGGCGTCTCGGACCGGATCCTCATGCGAGGGCTTATCGATAGATTTTATACCGGAACGGACGAGATCAAGGTCATCTATACGCATGGGAAGAGCAATATAGACGTCTATATCGATCTGATGAGCGTCTTCCATATACCCTATGTGGTCATGCTTGATCTTGACGCCTTACCAGCGCTCGCGGATCAGTATCACCTGCAGACGGACCGGATCGGAGCTCGCGGACAGCGAGGAATGATCGAAGCGTTGCGGGAGCGGCATATCTATGTCCTCGACAACGGCACCATCGAGCGGAACTATCCGCGTGCGTATCAGCGAAAGGACAGCAAGCCGCTTTCGGCACTGTATGCCGCAGCGAATATCACGCCGCAGGAGTATCGCTCGCCCTCGATGCGGAACCTCAGAGAGATCATTGAAGCGCTGTAGCCATCGTGCGTCCATTGGGTAATCGATACTATGTAGTAACAAGTCTTATGAAAAAACGAATAGCGCATGAAGGTGGCGATTGCACCTGTGGCGCTGACGGCTAAGAGTGCGGTTCTCAGTGTGGCGTTCCGGACGCGCCGGATATCTGTTCGTGCGGTGGCCATTGCTCGTGCGGAGAATAGGCAGACATCAGGGCAAGGGCCTCGGTAGTTAAAGTCTTTGTTGTTACCTGATGTTTTGTGGTATACTATGATCGTACAATAGCACCATGAGTTGGCTGCAAATCGTCCTCATCGCATACTTTATTTTATCGATCACGAACCTGGTTGATAAAATTTTTTTATCGACCATCGTCGCGAAGAGCGTCGTCTACATGCTCTGGGTGAACGTTCTGAGCGTCGTGGTCGTTCTCGGATTCGTTCTGGTGGCCATTCTCTATCAGGCATCCGGCGGAGAGATCGGATCTCTCGGGGCGCTGACTTGGATGACCCCTTGGTTCATCGGCGTAGCTGTTCTTGCGGGCATCTTTTTCACGCTTGCGATATATTTTCTCTACTCAGGACTTCAGAGCGGGGAGGCATCGCGGGTGGTCCCGCTTATCGGCGGCAGTATCCCTGTCTTTACGTATTGCATGACCTTCTGGTATGCGCCGCTGGATGGGAGAACCTTGCTCGCGTTCGTTATCCTTATATCGGGGACCGTATTGATCTCATTGATGCCAAGCGCGACAGGCATTGCACGGGCACGCCGTGATGCAAAGCCGGTTTTCTATGCGCTCGGTTCCTCGTTGTCATTTGCAGCTCTTTTCGTAGTGACGCAGTATATTTTTTATGCACATGGTTTTATCAATGGTGTTGTCTGGCCGCGGCTGGGCGCAGCGATAGCGATAGCGGTCGTGTTGGCGAAGCCTGAGGTCCAGCGCGCGCTGCGGGAAAGCTTCAGCGGTATTTCCGGGAAACAAAGGGCCGTTTGGTTCACCAATCAAGGGTTCAATGCAGTGGGATTTCTGGGGCAGCTATACGCGATATCGCTTCCGGGCGTGAGTGTCGCTCTTGTAACCGCGCTTTTGGGCGTGCAGTATTCGTTCGTCCTGATCTTTGCGACGCTTCTCTCGCTCCGGATGCCGACGTTACTTCACGAGAAGGTGAGCTCACGTACGATCATCCAGAAAATTTGCGCCATTATCCTTATCGCGTTTGGCCTGTATCTTGTTTCCTGAAACTATGCAACGGCAGAAGCGAAAAAGGATCCTTCTTATCATCGTCGCTCTCTGCGCCTGGCTCGTGTGGTATGTCAAATTTGACGGTCATCACTCTGATTTTGATGCGCAACAAGTCCCTGCGAATTTTTGGGGCG
>JBBTUM010000087.1:0-4303 GCA_038063795.1 Patescibacteria group bacterium
CGTATTCACGTTCTCACAGGCGCCGCTCGCGCGGACAACCCTGGGTACATGGATCTCCACATACCCTTCGTCCTCCAGATGGTGCCGTGCATGGGAAAACATCGCAGCATTGGCTGCGATCGTGTCTTTTGTGCTCATGTGTGTTCCTTTCTCTCCCGTCGTGTGGGAGCGTTAGTGTTTTAAAAAAGAGCCCCGGAATGGGGCTCTTATGAAATTGTTGCAATGGCCGGAGAGGCTTCTCTTAATTTACGCCTGTGCCTACTAGATGTTATCCACATATCCATGACAGTATACCGCAAAATGGCTTTGCGGTGAAGCCACCCCAAAAAGAAAGAAGCCACGGACGTTGTTGTCCGTGGCTTCTGGCCTCCTTGTGGGTTCTATTGGATCTCCTCGCTATCGGTCGTGACTTGAGCGCGCGCGAGTTCTTTCCGGATTTCTTTGAGCTTGTAACGCTCGATCAGTGGCCACCAGAGCTGCAGCCACCACCGCTTCAGATCATCTCCGAAGCTTTCGTGCAGCTGCCGGTGGCTACACTCGTCGCTCCAGCAGGTATAGCAGAAACGTTTGCGTTCTCCGTAGGAGTCTCGTTTGATCCCGATGAGTCCGAGCCAGAAGTCGCGCTCGACGATGCCGGTCACGAGCCAGACCAAGAAGCGCATGCGTCCTCCTCCTAGGCGTAGGGGGCGTCTTGCGGCAGCTCATCGCTCCTCAGGCTGCAGTAGCGATCCCTGAGGCGGTTGATGTTCTTCTGTGCGAAGAATGCTCTCACAAAGAGTAGCGGGCCTCCGGCCGCGGTGATCCAGTGTGCCGGTCCCAGCGGCAGCTTCATGAAGAGGGCTGCGGCAATGATCACGAAGGCACTCGCGATGATAAGCCGTCCCCTGTTGCCGTAATAGGCGTGCTCCAGTTCGGCATACGCCTTGGCCACTCTGATGTCCGAGGTGCTTTCGAGGTGGTAGCTCACGCTCTTCTCCTCCTTTCAGATGTCCGCGGGGTTTTTCAGTAGTGGTCTTGCGAAATCAGACCACTCTGTGATTCGCTGACCGTGCTTCCGAGTGTACGATACCATGACTGCGAACAGGATCGCTGCCCCGAGTACTGCGGTGACACGTACCATCACGTGCGGTATGAAAGCCGCACTGAGCGTGACCGCAGCGAGTACTGCGAGCGACAGCTTGTACCACTGCAGGCGTTTCTTCATGGACGGAAGCTGTGAGAGCGCAAACAGTTGGTACAACAACCGGTCTGTCTCAGGCCCCATGCTGAAGATCATGATGTTGCATCTCCTTTCCTCGGATCCGCTGCGCGCGTTTCGCTAGAGCGCCTGAAACGCACCACTATTTGTTGGCAGAGAACGAAATAGATACCTGCAAGCACGGTAACGAAGCCGCAGAAGATGGCCACCCAGAGATTCTCTTCTGTGGCAATGGTGGTGAGGAGAAGCGCAAACATCAGGACCGCCATGGTCAGCCCGAACCACCTATTGGCTCTGGCGTTCTGGTATTCGACCATGCGTTCGACGAAGGCATGGTCTTGTTCCGTGAGAAAATGGTTCATCTCCATCCAGGGTCCCCCTCTCTGTGCGTAGGATGAAAAGGTGCCGAATGTACACACGTTATAGGAACTACCGTGTTTGTCAATCGAGTCTTTGTAGAGCTTGACCCCGCATGGCGGGGTCGGCGGTCCGGCTTCGCCGGACCTTGACAGGTAAACGAACGTTCACCTATACTACCTGTATGAGCAAGCAGTCACAATATGACAAAATCGTCGCCTTTTATCACAAGAGCCGACGAATGCCCAGCTACGGCGAAATCATGCGTCTGGTGGGCTTTAAATCGAAAAATGCGGCCTATAAGCTAGTGAGCCGCATGGTAGATCAGGGTCTTTTGGACCGTGACGCCCAGGGTAAACTTATCCCCAGGCAGTCTATTCTTTCGGTCAAGCTCCTGGGTACGGTCGAGGCCGGCTTCCCCTCCCCCGCTGAAGAGGAACTCGTGGATACGATGACGCTGGATGAGTACCTGATCCACAACCGTGAGGCGACCTACCTCTTGAAGGTCAAAGGAGATTCGATGATCGAAGCTGGCATCATGCCAGGCGACATGGTATTGGTCGAGCGGGGCAATGACGCGCGCGAGGGCGATATCGTGATCGCGGAAGTTGATCACGAGTGGACGATGAAATATTTTACGAAAAAAGGCACCCGCGTCGTTCTGATGCCTGCCAACAAGAAGTACCGTCCGATCACGCCGCAGGACGAGCTGCGGATCGCGGCTACGGTGAAGGCCGTCATTCGGAAATATTCTTAGACAAGACCAAAGAAGAAGCACCTACCAAAACGTATGACTACGTATCGCGGTGTTATCATCGAAGAATCTCTGACGGATAAAAATGTTCTCCGGCAGATACCGATCGTCTCGACAAAGGTCGAGCGGGTCACGGATGAACATCAGACACCGTGGTTGTCACAGTGGACGCTGCACACTATTGAGGTGCCGCAGAGCCGAGCGGAGGCTGTCGCTCAACTGTTGAGCGAGGCGCTTGATCCACGGCATTCGTGGTATGCAGATTATAAAAATGATACGTTCCATTTCATTATTTTTTTTGGCACAGTATTTCGCATTGAACGGAAAAGCAAGGCTCAGTACGAAGCAGCCAGGCGTTATGGCTTGTCACATGGAACCCCTGAGTATCAGCTGATAACGTTTCCGGGGATCGCCATGGACACACTGACGCATTTTTTGCGCGAGGCGAATATGCATACCTATGCGGACGCGGATGCGCCAAAAGCACCACCCACGCGCTTGCATTCACATGACTATCATTTCGAGCAGGGAGACCTTCTGTACCATGATACCTACTTTGGGAGTCGCGATTTTCTCGGAGAGGAGATCGTGTATGACACAGGATGCCCGGTATGGGGCGCGAATTACTTCGGCTTCATTCTGGACGAGAGTGCGAATGAAAAGGAAGTATATGATTTCCTTCGCAAGGCACTTGTGCAGGAGCAGAACGATGTCATCCCGGTGAGAGGCCCTCGCCACTTTGCCCGCGGCGACTGGGAGTACCAGCTTTCAATCAATGGCGATATCACCAGATTTACCGGCGAAGAAACGATCGCACACGCAGGCAAGACCGTCTACCGATTGTTTATCCATGGCGGAGGTATCGGGTAACAATTGCTTATGCGTTCTTGAGAATGGCTATCGCTTTTCTGATGATGTCCTGGCTATTGACCGCGTTGATGAATTTTACCGTATCGATCGTATCCAGATCTACCCATTCCGCGAGCTTACTGAAGTTCTTTTCAGGCTCATCGAAGTTATCTGTCGAGAGTTCGCCGCTCACCCGTTCGACGATATAGTGCAGGAGTATCGCATTGAATGGTTTATGCATGGTCTTTGAGTAAAAAAATGCGGACTGACAATTAACCAGCGTTTTTGGCTTCACGGTAAGACCGGTCTCCTCCCAGAATTCACGGATAAGCCCTTCTTCAACAGTTTCGTGCACGTCGAGTCCCCCACCCGGGAAGTCATAGCCGTCCCATTGGGGTAACAGTAAGATCTTATTATCGCGTATCAATATTCCGTATATCGATGGTCGAAATTTGAGGTCTTTGCTGTCGACTTCGTATGTGTTGCCATCAATGTCATGACAAGTAACTTTTTTAGAAATTTTTTCAGACATGGGAGTATTGTGGCAGAAAATACTGTTACGGTCTAGTTCATTGAAAATAAAGAACCCCGACTCGCCAGCAAAAGGCTGGTTAGAGTCGGGGCGATGACGTACGGCTGGCTCAGCGCTTGCTGAGACGACCGTCGGGATCCGGGATCACGATGCACGGCATCTCACCAACCCTGGCCAGCTCCTCGAAGGGGGCTCGGCATGAGACGCACTCCTGGGTGTGCTTGAGGGCCTGGTCTAACAGTTCTTCGTCGAACTCACCTTTCTCTGCTTCCCTCAGCAGATAGCGAGCGTTATCGCAGGTTATCGTTTGGGTCATGATTTTCTGCTTGTTGTCGAGAGGCACTACAGAGCGCGTAACAGGAAGTCCGACTGCACCAGACGTGTCAATTCATCGTGTGGTGCGAGTCCCGAGACCTCATGCAGGACACGGGCTAAGCCTTTGTGGCGGATCTCTGAGACGAGTTCTTGTGCTTGAACGTCGTCTGCGTGGTCATAGTGCAACGCCGCGGCGATGCCGGTTGCCAGATAGGCGGGAATTCTTCCTTGATTCCGCGTCAGCAGTGCAGGCTTCACCAGGCGGTCTTCTGCGCCGAGCTTGCGCTTCGGTTGGCGC
>JBBTUM010000087.1:4313-4967 GCA_038063795.1 Patescibacteria group bacterium
TCTGAAAGCGATGGACGACTTTCTCGGCATAGGCGCGCTGGGCGTGCACTGGAATCGTTGGATGGCGTTCCGTGATCGTCGCTCCGACCTCGTCCAGAGCGCCATTGAGGAGCAGAGCAATCTCAGGGTCGGCAACGGCTTCGTGGATGAATTGGCACCCTTTCAGATAGCCGTAGTATCCGGCGATGGCGTGCGCCATGTTGAGCGTGAAGAGCTTCTGCTCGAGTATTGAGCCCAGATCATCGCTCAGTTCGATGCCTGCGATGGCGGGGAATGGCGCGTGCAGTACGGTGCGATCGATGACGAACTGGAAGTACTCCTCTACGGTGACAGCAAGAGGGTGAGGCGTCGCGCGGGGGTCGGATATGTTTGGCACGATCCGATCAACCACGCAGTTCGGGAAACTGATTGCCCTGTTGAGTCGCCAGCGATCCTGCGGGTCAAGATCGCTCTCCACCAATCTTCGGAGGTAGGAGGTGTTCTCATTGACGTTTTCACAGGCGATGACGACGACATGTGTCTCCTCACGCGGACGTTCCTTGATCCGCTGCAGCAGCCCGCGCGACAATATCGGTGCGACCAGAGGCAAGGCTTCCTTGCCGACGGCCGTAAGGATGATATCGGCTTCAACGACCGCTCTGGCGATCAGTTCCT
>JBBTUM010000088.1:0-3372 GCA_038063795.1 Patescibacteria group bacterium
TCAATCGCAACGGCACGCTTTCGATGGTTTTCAGGTTTTGCGTAACGGCTTCGCCACGATGTCCATCGCCGCGTGTCGCTCCCTGCTTCAGGAGACCGTTCTCATAGGTGAGGACGACTGATAGCCCGTCAAACTTGAGCTCGCAATAATATCCCTTGATCGAATCGCGAAGGAGTTTTTCGTTTCGTTCTTGCCACTCCGAGAGCTCGTCATGCGAGAAAACATCTTCGAGCGAAAGTACGGGCGCTGAATGGGAAACTTTCTTGAACTTGTCGAGCGGCCTGCCGCCAACCCGCTGTGTCGGAGAATCGGGCGTGATCAATGCTGGAAATTGCTGCTCGAGCTTCCAGAGCTCGTGCTTCAGGCTATCGAGAGCCGCATCGGATATCTCTTGACGGTCGAGCACATGATAAAGATACCGATAGCGATCGATCTCTTTTCGCAATTTACCGATGCGTTCCGCAGCCTGCACTTTATTCATATGTTCTTGCGTCAAAAACCGCTGCAGTCTCCTTTACAGAAGCCAACGAGCCCGTTACTTCCCCCGTCATCACAAACCTCAGAAACACCAGCCCCATTGTTTTTTGGCGCTCCCTGTATCACATCATCTCCGCAGAATGTCAGTGAGCATAATCCATGGCCGGTGGGTGCACTGTCATTCTCCGTATCGCACGCATCCGTATTGTCGTTGCCCAAACCGTCGTCGCACTCCTCACCCGTATCCCGCACACCGTCGCCGCAGAACGGGTTCAGACAATAGAGCCTGCACGTATTGGGCAGAATATCGCTGTTGCCTGCTCCCAGATCGCATTGCTCAAAACCAAGGCCAGGCGACACGAAAGTGTTTGTGAAATTCGAATCGTTGTCGCCATCGGTACGTGCGCCGTTCTGGCTCTGGACCGTACCGTCGCCGCAGAAGGTCAATCCGTTGCACAGCGCGTTGCAGGCGTTCGCGTTGGTCTGTGCGATGGTGCCGACGGTGCCATTTGACTCGCCACCGACGCACGTTTCGATGCCAGGGCAGTCCGAGTCGCGACGACACGAAGTAGCCACCGTAGTCGAACAGTTGCCCAGTACATTATCAAGTGCGCAGAACGGAGCGGGTTCTGGCGCAGAACACGTCCAGATTTGGCACTGCGCATCAGTGGTGCAACTATTATTTATGCCGTTTGAACATACGCCGCCGCCGATACACGTGAACTTACAGTCACTATCGACACTGCAAGCAGTAACGTTATCCGTGCACACAGCGCAGAGAGAACCATAGGCAGCGCTGGTCGATGAACGGACGTCCTTGATAAGGCTATCCTGCGAGAAGAGCACAAAGTTGAAGATACCGGATACCGAGCTCTTCCACGACGCCCTGACCGACATCGCTGACTCTGACTCGCGATACGCGCCCGTCACGCCGATCTCTACCTGCGATGGTATCGCAGAACATGCACCACCGGGGCAATCGCCATCATCGGCACACACATCGCCATCATTCGTGCCTCCCACGCAGACGCCGCCATTGGTGACGCCCGTGAGCAGCGTCAGTTGCTCTACATCAACATCGAGAGACCGCATGGTCACGCGATAGATCTTGTTTGGATCAAGACCGGTGATCTCCTTTGAGTAGGTGAGTCCCGGATCGCACTTGAATGGCGCCACGCCAACGTTCTGGCATCCACAAATATCTATAAACGTTCTCGGCGGTAGCACCGTGAACGGCGTAGGTGATGACGGGTTCGGATCAATCGGCGTATAGGTTATCTCAAGCTTCGCGCTGCCCTCGACTCCCGTACACTGACCGACGTACCAGTTTACCTTCAACCGGTCGATATTCGCGCCTGAAGCCGGCAATACGGGATTCATCATGTCAACGTACACCGGGCTATTGCGTGGTATGTCGAATGCTTCGAAATTACCAGCTGACGTGCTGACCGCAGAATAGGTATACAGCCGCTCCGGATCCCCCGCGCCTGCTATAGCCGCGACACAGGCAGTATCCGTTCCTGCCGTACAATCGGCATAGACGGTACACGGTTCGCGCGTCACGTCGCACCGCGAAATGCAAAGATCGCCAGCGGTGCCATCGTCTTCAGCAGCGCACTGATCGCTTCCGACGCCACTGAGTGCTGTCAGGAGGGAGACGTCATTAGCTGCGCGCGACCGCTGCAGGCGCCAGAGCGCACGCTCCGCGCCGCTCTCAGCTGCGTAATGACTGATGAGCCCATTGTCGGCGAAACGCGTGCTCCGTATCTCCTGCAGCAGCACAAGGCTCAAAAAGATCGTCGACAAGGTGATGGCCCCGAGGATGACCAGGGAGACAAGGAGGAGCGATCCCTCTTCTGACGTTCGTGAACGATGGTACTTCTGGCGTTTCATTGGCTACAAATTGTATAGACGAGACGTCACACTCGTCTGAAGATCGAATATTTGCTGCCCGCGGCCTACCCCTGCCTGTATGGTCATGAGGATCGTCGTGATCGGCTGAAAGATATCCCCATCAGGAGCATTCGGAGCAAACGGATCGTTCTGCGGGAATACGTGGAACTCAACGTTCGTGATGTCAACGTCGCTCGAGTGCAGATTGATCCACGAGCATGCGACTCCGACTGAGACCGGGTCTGAACATGCTTGCAGGATATTTGGCGCCGAAGGGTCATTGAAACGGAAATGCGTCTCCGTGCCGTCAGGAGCGGTCAAACATATATACCTGCTACTCATAAGGCCGCAGTCATAATCGATGGCATTCATGCGTATCTCGCGCGCGACGGCTTCGAGAACGAAGTTACCCTCGTTCAGGAGCCTCTGCGAGACGCTGGCGCGCGACTGAGCCGTGCTGAAGCCGATGAAGATCGCGCCGATCGCGATAAAGGCCAAACCGAACACGGCGACTGAAACAAGCATCTCCACGATCGTATATCCGGCGTGAGTCACTTCGGGTTGTGAAGGTGCTAACAACATCCTTTTCATAATGTTGACCCCTGCCAATTGTAGAGACGCTCCTTTGTCTTGACCTCGAGCGTCTTGTTACCCCTCTGCCACACGACCTGCGAACTGACAAGGACGCCTATTTTATTTTCGGGAACAGGATTGCCGCCGCTGTCATCACACGTCATATCGTCGTCAGAGATGGCATTATACTGAATGTTTTCGACCGAGCCACTCCAGCAAATAGGCTTCAGAAAGATGCGCCGGAAGAACAGCGTGGGCTCTGGCGCGGCCGCATCGTTCACGTAAACGGTCCCTCCCGTTGCCGTGGGTGCTTTGTACACGCGGCAGTTCAGATTGTTACCCGCGTCGGCAAGGCAGCCGATGGCATCTTCCTGTACCGGAGCTACGTCGAGCTGATAACTGAAATCACCAGCGCGATTGAGCACGATG
>JBBTUM010000089.1:0-1112 GCA_038063795.1 Patescibacteria group bacterium
CGGGACGATTTCACGGTACAAGGGACGATGCTGCTTTTTATTTTTGCGGATCATACGCCCGTAAGAATAGCATATTTGCATAAAAAAGACGCCTTTGAAGGCGTCAGAGTTTGCCCCGTTTTCGCATGAGGAGAAAGTAGGTGTTGATGAGATCATCGGCGGCGTTCTTACATTTCATACAAGACTCGCAATGACTCACTTCCTTCTCGCAAACGGGCGGCTCCATGAGCTTGGGCCGCTTCAGCGAAAGACAGTAGATGACCTCTCTCGCCGTCACGATCGCCTCATGGGAGAGGCCGGGACGGGTCCGAACGAGACGGTTGAAGAGCCTGCGGTCAAACGCGCGTTCACACTGTTCAAGAAACGCGTGTAAAGTCGCTTCCACGTTTACTCTCCTTAGAAAAGTCGGAACTTCGAAGGGTCCGTGAAGATGCGAAGACTCCCACCGGTCTTTACGACCGGTCTGCATTGCGTGAGATCGGGATCGCCTGCCAGATTGTTCCTCGCTTTCTTCCGCGCCCCCTTCTTCAATTTCTTGATTTCCTTACGCAGCGCCTTTGCATAGGTCGCGGGGTGAGCCCTCTCGCCCAGCCACTCCATCTTTTCACGAATGATGTAATGCCACTTTTCCTCCGCAAGAGGGCAGAGGGCATGTACTCTCGGTACGCCCTTAAAAGGCCGCCATGCAAGGTTCGTGAGCGCCTTGCAGATGTCGCATTCGAACACCTGTAACGTACGGAAGCACTGCCGCTCCGGATACCCATGTCGTAGGTCGACAAGCTTTTCATCAGACATAACACACCTCTTTGTAAAAGTTCGACAACGCAAAGCCCGTCCGGAATTGGACGGGCTTGCGCGCGTCCATCTATCCCCGCGGTTACGGGGCCGAAGGTGGCACCCATCTGAATGGGTTGCCGGTCAGGTCGTAGGGTCGGTTCCCTCGCTGACACTCTGGATGGGTCTTTAGTTGTTGATCTAACTCTATGCTTCTTGTTTTTTATCGTCAAGCTTTTTCTCGACGATTTCTTCCTTTTCCTTCTTGAGCACGTTTTTCAGGTTCGCCGGCGGCATCCCTACGATTTCCGCGAATTGCTCGCGTTCGATCGTTTCGT
>JBBTUM010000090.1:0-13224 GCA_038063795.1 Patescibacteria group bacterium
GGACTTGCGTCAGTATTAAAAGGCCTGGCCGCACGCAGGTTCTTCATGGCCGCTGGTTTGCTCGTGATTCTTCTTGGATCCTACAATCTAGTGAACGCATCTCGTCTGATCTCCTTCGGATCTGTGAATCAGGACGCAGTGGTGAGCGACCAAGAACCCCAGGTGGTCACCATGACGCAGTCCGACACAGGCTATTCTCCGAACTCTTTCACGGTAGTGAAAGGGCGACCGGTAAAATGGATCATTACGTCGACCAATCCGTATACGTGCGCTTCCTCGATAGTCATGCGTAAATATGGCATTACCAAGAACCTAAAAAAGGGTCAGAATGTCATTGAATTCACGCCGACAGAGGTTGGCACGATACCTTTCTCTTGTTCGATGGGTATGTATCGAGGAACGTTCACGGTCGTTGATTGATACAATCATTATGGAAAAAAATATTTCAATCGGAATCAGCGGTATGCATTGCACTGGCTGCAAGAACCTCATCACCATGTCTCTCGAGGACGAGGGCATGACCAACGTCCACGTGGATGAGAAGGCTGGACGCGCGACCTTCGTCTCCGACAAAGATGACGCCGCACTTCGTGTAACGTTGGATCGTGTCTTCAGCGAGTTGAAGGAATACCGCTATTCGGACCTCACCGTATTGAAGTAAAGGCATGATACACGTATCATTGGTATAGAGTTAACTTAAAAAATCCTATGACAACCAAAGTAACAGTACCGGTGCAGGGTATGCACTGCGCAAGTTGCGCCGCGACCATCACGAAAGCGGTCAAGAAAGCACCTGGCGTCGTTTCCGTCGACGTGAATTATGGCACGGAAAAAGCGACACTTGAATACGATCCGGCGGTGTCGAAACTCACGGACCTCTCGAAGCGGATCGAACCCTTCGGCTACTCATTCTACATCGAAGAGACAGACAAGCAGCACGCGCAGATGGATACTGCGACGCATGTCATGCCGGACGGCACGGTCATGTCAGTCTTTGAACACGCGGAGCATACCGGCATCGGTCAGACGAAAGAACAGAAATTGAAAGAGCTTGCCAAACTGAGAACAAAGATACGATTCGTGCTGCCGATCACGTTCGCAGTGTTCGCGCTCATGATGTGGGAGATCGCGGTCGCGGCCTATCCATGGCTGCCCCCGTTCTTGCTGCCAATGGAGACGTATCAGTCGCTGCTGTTCATTCTCGCTACCGTCGTTCTGTTCTGGATAGGGAAGCCCTACTTACGCGGCGTGGCAACGTTCGCTCGGCACCATGTGGCGAACATGGACACGCTCATCGGGATCGGTACGTCGGTCGCGTACATCTATAGCGCTGCTGTTATTCTCTTCCCGGGCCTTCGCGACGCATTGCAGCTACCCGAAACGGTGTATTTCGACGTTACGATCGTCGTCATAGGTTTTATTACCTTAGGCAAATTTCTTGAAGCGCGGTCGAAACTCCGAACCGGGGAGGCTATCGAAAAGCTCATGAATCTTCAGGCAAAGACAGCATTAGTCGAACGCGACGGAAAAGAGGTGGAACTGCCTATCGAGCAAGTGCGCGTCGGTGACGTCGTTCATGTCAAACCAGGGGCGAAGATACCTGTCGACGGAGAGATCATGGAGGGACGATCGTCGATAGACGAATCAATGGTCACCGGTGAATCCATCCCGGTGGAAAAAACGATCGGCGATACGGTGATCGGATCGACGATCAACAAGCAGGGCATGTTCAAGTTCAAGGCGCGGAAAGTCGGCTCTGAGACGCTTCTAGCGCAGATCATCAAGATGGTCGAAGCGGCGCAAGGGTCGCGCGCTCCGATCCAGAAGCTCGTAGATACGATATCGGGCGTGTTCGTACCGGTCGTACTGGTGATCGCTGTCGCCACCTTTGTCGTGTGGATGATCGTCGGTTCGTACACGATGACCACATCGGAAGCACTCTCGTTCGCGTTCGTGAGTTTTGTCAGTATTCTGGTGATAGCCTGCCCTTGCGCGCTCGGGCTCGCGACTCCCACGGCAATCATTGTGGGAGTTGGCAAAGGAGCGTCCGGCGGTATTCTTATTAAGAACGCGGAAAGCCTTGAAAAATTGCATTCGATTACAACGTTGGTCGTTGATAAGACAGGAACCATTACAAAAGGAATGCCGGAGCTGACCGATGTCATCGCTTCGGCAGGCATTCAAGATGATGAAGCGCTTGCACTCATCGCATCTCTGGAGAAGAAATCAGAGCATCCGCTCGCCGAGGCGATCATCTCGGCGGCAAAACAGCGAGGGCTCGAGCTTCGAGATGTTGATAACTTCCACATTGTCGAAGGGCGGGGCTTACGCGGCACTATAGCCGGCACAGAATATTTCGTCGGCAGTCCGAAATTTGCGGAGGAACATGGTGCTATCATTGACGGGGCTTCTGTCGAACGTCTGGCAACGCAAGGCAAGACTCCTATCGTTCTCGGTACTGCGAACCGCTTGATAGCCCTCTTTGCTGTCGCTGACACTCTCAAGGATAATGCGAAGGCAACGGTGGCGGCACTGCATAAACAGAGGATCAAAGTGGTCATGCTGACCGGCGATAATCAGAGGACCGCCCGCGCGATCGCCGAACAGGTCGGCATCGATGAAGTGTTCGCAGAAGTATTACCGAACGAGAAAGCAGATAAGATCAAAGAGCTGCAGAAACGCGGTGAGAAGGTCGCCATGGCTGGCGACGGCATCAATGACGCGCCGGCGCTCGCGCAAAGCGATGTCGGTATTGCCATGGGCACCGGTACTGACGTCGCGATAGAGTCGGCCGACATTACCCTTCTCAAAGGCGACATCGCCCGCATCCCGCAGGCGGTGAAGCTCTCGAAGCGAACCATCCGCACGATACGGCAGAACCTGTTCTGGGCGTTCATCTACAATGTCGTTGGCATACCGCTTGCCGCAGGCCTCTTCTATCCGTTCTTCGGCCTGCTCTTGAATCCGGCGTTCGCGGGGCTCGCGATGGCATTCTCCTCAGTATCGGTCGTCGCCAATTCGCTTCGCTTGAAAGCGATGCGGTTGTAGGCTGCCCTGCAGGTCGGACTCTGTCATCTCGAGCGAGGAGAGTCCCCGCCCTAGGCGGGTGCGTCTTGGACGCAGAGAGATCCTATGTCATTCCGCGCTTCCCGCCTGCCTCGCCTTACTCGCATGGCGGGCAGGGATGCGGAATCTAGTTTCTGGATTCCCGCTTTCGCGGGAATGACAACTCCGGCTGAAAGCAATGCGGCTGTAGATTTTTCCCACGAGCCGCGCTCTATTCGCCGTAGGTTTGGCGATATTGAAACAGGGCATCTCCTTTTCGGGAGATGCCCTGTGTGCTACATCTGCTGAGGGTCGAGTCTTCGCAGGTCTGCCAGCGACACGCGGATCTTCCTGCCCCTCCCGTACCCCTTCAGGTACTGGAGAGAGGTCGCGTTGCACGGCCTGCCTTCCTTGCCGTCCTCGTATCCTTGATCATGCTCCTTCTTAGCATCTGTTCCGGCCTTCAGTACCGCGTCCGCCACTTTGTGGCAGTCTTTCAGGTGGTCGTCCATGTTGCCGAAGGTGATGGGTGATTCGCAGAGCTCGCACGCTCCGCTGCAACATGCAACGCCATGGTTGACGCCCGTGCCTCGATGGCAGACGCAGAGACACGCGTGGATACACAGCTGCATTTCCGGCTCCTCCTATGAAAAGGGCAAAGGGGATGATTGGTGAGCATACCTTAACACCAGCGATATTTCAGAGCAAGACCTAGGCATGCGGAGCTCATTTGATCTATACTGATGCCTATGAAGCTATTGAGTCAGGCCAGCGTACGGCGTTTTCGCGAAGAAGTGTATTTGTTCTATCGTCGCAGTGGGCGTTCGCTGCCCTGGAGGGACACAGCTGACCCGTACCGCATCCTTGTTTCGGAGATCATGCTGCAACAGACGCAGGTCGATCGCGTCATTCCGAAATATGAAGAATTTTTGAAGGCGTTTCCGACGATCCGCAAGCTCGCACGCGCTCCGTTGTCAGAGGTCCTTCGAGCCTGGAGCGGCCTCGGCTACAATCGGAGAGGGGTAGCGATCAGGAAATGCGCAGAGAGTATCACTCGTGTGTTCGGCGGCAGGGTCCCGGAGACCCTTGAGGAGCTAAAGGGTCTGCCGGGAATCGGCCATCATACGGCAGGCTCCATCATGGCGTTCGCGTTCAATAAGCCTGTCGTTTTCATAGAGACGAATATTCGAAGCGTCTTCATTCATCATTTTTTTCCGCAGCGAAAAAAGGTCAGCGATTCTGAGCTCCTGCCGTTGATAGAGCGGACGCTCGACAGGCGAAAGCCACGCACATGGTATTCGGCGCTCATGGACTATGGCTCTGATCTGAAGAAGCGAGTGGGCAATCCATCCCGCAGAAGCAAGCATCATGTCCGGCAGAGCCCTTTTCGGGGTTCCCACCGTGAGCTCCGTGGCGCTACCCTCAGACGCCTTCTTGTCCGTCCACATTCGCGACAGGAACTCGTGAAGCTTTTGGATTCACCTGCGCTGTCGGTTACGCGGGTACTTCGCGAGCTGCAGCGTGAGGGAGCGGTGCGAAAGCGGGGAGGGAGATACGAGGTGCCTTGACCGATGCCTGCATCCGCGACTATACTAGTGCAATAATCATTATTATTACTCGTTATGATTCGTATGGATAAACGATTGAAGCTTACTCTCGGCCTCGCTGGCCTCGTGCTCGCGCTTGCCGGATGTAAGCAGGCAACAAAGGCGCCTGACGCCACTAAGGAGGCGGTCTCAGGTACGGAGGGGAAAACTTATACGCTGCAAGAGCAGAACGACTCAGGACTTTCAGGTACGGTGAAACTTCGCGAGGAGGCGGGAAAGACCATCGTAACGTTTGCCGTAACCGGCGGCGCTTCTGGCGTCGCGCAGCCTGCGCATATTCATGAGGGAACCTGTGCGAACCTCGGAGGTGTCGTGTATCCGCTCACGAATGTCGTCAACGGCGCTTCGGTGACCTCGCTGGATGTCGCGCTCGATGCTCTTCTCTTGCAGGGGCCGCGGGCCGTGAACATCCATAAATCACAGTCAGAGGTAAGTGTCTATGTCGCATGTGTCGACATCAATGGCGGCGAGATGACGGATGACAATGATAGTGATGAAGCTCAGGAACAGGATAATGCACCGAGCTACGACTCCAGCTCTGACGATGCCGAGGATGCGGAGGATGCTGACTCAGCAACGCAAGGCTCCAGCAACTCCGGCCAAGGATCGACCGGGCAGGGCACGACCAGTCAGCAGACGGTCAAGACTTATATAGTCGCCGCTAGGAATTTTTCGTATTCGATCGACGAGATCAAGGTGAAAAAGGATGACATCGTGAAAATCGACTTCCGAAGCGTTGACGGTTTCCATGACTGGGTCGTCGATGAGTTCGATGCGCGGACAGCGCGGGTGAATACCGGCGGCACGTCATCGATACAGTTCAAAGCAGACAAGACAGGAACCTTCGAGTTCTACTGCAGTGTTGGTCAGCATCGCCAGATGGGCATGGTCGGTCGACTGATCGTCGAATGATGCCCCAGCTCCTTCATAGTAGATACTTTTTATCCGCAGCCGCACTCTGTGCGGCTGCGGCTGTGTCGGGCTGTGCGCCAGTCGCGCGTGATGCGGCACCGGTGCAGACAGACACTCGAGGACGGAGCGAGCAGCCGGCTCGCGCTCCTGAACAGAGCGACGTCGTGACGGTTCGTCGTGTGGATTTCTCGGCTTTCAATGACGCCTATAGATTTTCGGCCGAGATGCCAGCATCGTGGCAGGTTGAAGACGTGTCCGAAATACAGTCTCTGAGTCTGTACGATCCTGCGGAAAGCGCCGCAGGTCTATCGGTGCGAGATGCATCCCGGATTTTTATTCGTTTTTTTGAGGCAGGTGACTTTCTCACGCTCTCGACGGTCGAGATTCTTGACCGGATGCCAGGCGAGCTTCACGGCCATGACACGGTGAGCTATGAGATTGTGAAAAGAGACGGCGTGCCTAATTTTCCAGGACAACCATCATGGCGCAACTTGAGACACCGACTGACCGATGTGCGGTTTTCGAGGCAAAACCCTACACCATTTTACGTTGTCAGCCATACTCCGGTGCTGCCGCG
Source organism: Patescibacteria group bacterium (assembly GCA_038063795.1). Classification (GTDB taxonomy): domain Bacteria; phylum Patescibacteriota; class Patescibacteriia; order UBA1558; family 2-01-FULL-52-15; genus JBBTUM01. Next base: position 6,142 of record JBBTUM010000090.1, read on the forward strand.
TGAAACCTTCGATGCCTTTCTGGAGTCGATCGTTTTTCATAACGATACGGATAGTATCGTCGACCCGCTGGAGGACGCGCGGTCTCGTGTGACAAAAAAACCGTTCGGCCTCTTCGTTTCGCCGGATATTTCGCCGGTCAGTCCGGAACGATTCACCGGCTTTCATACCGGATCCGATTTCGAAACCGCTCCGAGCGAGCAGCCGACTGAAGTTTCCGTTCGCGCTCTGTGCGGTGGAAAACTCCTCCAGAAGCGCCGAGCAGATGGCTATGGCGGCGTAGCTGTCCAGAGCTGTCTTTTCGGCGAGGACCCGGTATCAGTCGTCTATGGGCAGCTGAACCTTGAGAGTATTGGAGCAGCTATAGGAGAGTACCTAGCGCCGGGGGAGGTCATCGGTAACCTGGGCGCGGGCATGAGCGGAGAGACCGATGGGGAACGGAAACACCTGCATTTGAGTATTCACAAAGGTACTGCAATCGACATTCGCGGGTATGTCCCGTCGGAAAAATTGCTTGATGGCTGGCTCGATCCGCTGTACTATCTGTCCATTGAGTAAAGCATATGACCATGCAAAAAAGTATTCATTTGACCCGACTTGGTGTGGCCGTCATTGCGGTTCTTGTCCTTTCGGGGTGTCAGCGCTTCCAGCCATCGACACCGGTAAAGCCGGTGCCCACACCGCAAAGCGGCTCGTGTTTTTCGGCAAGCCTATGCCCGGTGATACAGTATACCTGTGCTGAGGGTTTCGAATCCTTCTATGACCCTGCGAACATCGAATGCGCCTGCGGCTGCAGGCCTGCAGCCGGTACAGCTGGGACGGCAGATAGACCCCGTGATACCGGTGTCACCCGCGAACAAGCATGTCCGTCACCCGGTCCTGCATGTCCGTCACCGCAGATACCTTCCTGTCAAAACGGGCGGTGGATTTGTATCGGTCCTGCTGAAACAGGCGTTGGTTCAGCAAGTGGAGGCATTACGGCTGGCGGCGGCAGCGACAGCGGCGCGGAAAGTCAGGGAACTGGTCAGGCAGCAGACTAGCGCTCTTGATTGAGCGAACGCGAATCCTTCGACAAGGGTTTTTGCTCTGGAAGCCCTTGTTCGGTCGCGCACGTCTGCTATACTTACGCAGTTATTTTTTAACAAAGCACAGCATGGTACCAAAATACGTTTTCTTTACGAAGGGCGTCGGCCGCCACAAGGATGAGCTCGGCTCGTTCGAGCACGCACTTCGCGACGCCGGCATCGAGAAGTTCAATCTTGTCCGCGTCTCTTCGATCTTTCCGCCTAACTGCAAGATCATCTCGCGCAACCAGGGCCTTTCGTATCTGAAGGCGGGCGAGGTTGTCTATTGCGTGATGTATGATCTTCGGTCGAATGAACCGAATCGTCTCATGGCAGCCTCGGTCGGCCTCGCTCTTCCTGCAGACAGCAATCAGTACGGCTATCTCTCCGAGCACAAGGCCTTCGGCGAGACCGAGCAGCGGTCGGGCGAATACGCCGAGGATCTGGCGGCAAGCATGCTTGCCACCACCCTGGGACTTGAGTTCGACCCTAGTGCAGCATGGAACGAGCGTGAGCAGATCTACAAGGCCAGCGGCAAGATCATCAAGACGCAGAATACGACGCAGTCGGCGATAGGGCACAAGGACGGCCTCTGGACGACGGTCGTCGCTGCGGCGATATTCGTGCCTGAGGACGCTGTCGCCGTGTAGCTTGCGGTTTTTCCCCGATTTCGTTATTGTCCCTGTACTTCGGGCCCGTAGTAAAGTGGTATTACGCGGCATTCGCATTGCTGAGGCGGGAGTTCGATTCTCCCCGGGTCCACCAAGCTACATCCGCCCAAGTTATCGACGAATATGAAAAATAGGAATCGACAATATCAATATAGCCATCATCACAACCTGCTCTTCCAGGAAGAGATTGGTTGTGGTTGATCCATTTTTATTCATCGCGGTTCCCCCACGCTCGATCCCTTCCTTGAAGGGATTTGTTCATTTAAAAGAGCGTACAGGAGGAACGCATGCACAAGCCATACGTCGTGTCGGCCGATGTTCAGCTGTTGGTACGTGAATGGGCTCGCCGACGAGGGTTCGCTTCGCCGGGTAACGATCTCATGAACGAGCTTCGAAACGATTTCGACATTTTCATGCGAGGCATATTTCCCGCCTTCGAGCTCGTTCCCGAAGGGGAGATCGCGGATGGACTGACTGCGCTGGTAGCGCGTGCTGGGCTTTCACCGCTATCTCTCGACCGTGTCTACTTCAGTTCAGCGAGCCGGCTCGACATCACCCGTTATGTCGACGCGGGTGGCCGTGACCGCGGGCTGGGCCATCGTCCCGGCACACCGCCGCTGTTTCAGCAGTTCAAGAGGATCGCTGAGAGCGGTATCCGCGAGGCGGCGCTGGTCGACGACGTGATCTTTACGGGAGAACTTCTCGAAAGGATCATCCATTGTCTTTCGAGGGTGGGCGTTCGGGTACCCATCGTCTGCGCAGGCATCGGGATCGAAGAAGGAGTGAGACGCATCAACCGCACAAAACGCGAGGTTCGCTGCGTCCGAATTTACGAAGACGTCGTTGATGAGATCTGTGAGCGGGATTTCTATCCGGGAGTACCCTTCGCGGGCAGATCACTCGCGGGCGATGGAGGATTCGGCGTTCCGTATCTACTGCCCTTTGGCAATCCAGGCAAGTGGGCGTCGATCCCCCGCGAATGGGAGATGCGATTCTCGGAGTTCTGTATCGAGCAGACGATTCGGCTCTTTGCAGAGATAGAGCGGCGTTCAAACCGCATCGTCGCCTGTTCCGATCTCGACCGAGCGGTCGTAGGACTTCCTCGGGACAGCACGCGTTTTATAGACGCGTTGCGATTCCAGTAGCGGATGGCCGACTGACATGTTACGTCAGCCGGCCTTTTTCTTTGTCCGTTTTTTTTGCTATGATGGTGGCACTATCGACCCCGCTGACAAAGAAATTCCATGACCGATCGACCCTTTCTCATAGCGCTGACAGGCCCGAGTGGATCGGGTAAGTCTTCCGTTGTGCGGCTGCTCTCGGCTCAGGACAGCAGGATTTCGCATATTCTCGCCGACGACTTCTATAAGGACTATGATACGTTTCCTAGAATGGGGAGCTGGGTCAACTGGGACGTACCTGAGAACATCGATTTTGAGGCTCTCCGTGATTCCCTAGAGGCGCTCCGTTCTGGGAAGCCCGTCAGTATCTCCGCCTTTATCAAGGACAGTCGCAAACGGACTCCGAAGACATTACTGCCTGCCCCGATGATGGTCGTAGAGGGTTTTCTGCTGCTCTATGACGCATCGGTTCGGGACCTTTTTGACCTCAAGATCTACATTGATTGTCCGCGTGAAATTCAGATCCAAAGGCGACTGCAGCGGGATAAGACTCACCCTCGGGAGCATATCGAACAGGTGGTGACCCCGCAGTACGAAAAGTATGGTCTGCCGACGAAAGCATATGCAGACTATGTTGTCAGTTCCGAAAAGGAGATTGCTGAAACGACGTTAGAGGTTCAGAAGATCGTCATGCAAGCATTCAGTAGGCGGAAAATCATATGAAAATAGTCTGGGTATTAGTCAACTGCAACGGAGCCGCCGAAGCGAGAAAAATTGGTACCTCTGTCCTGCATAAACGGTTGGCTGCCTGCTTCGATATTTTTGATCGCAGAGGAGCGTGGTACTTCTGGCCTCCGAGAAGCGGCAAGATCGAACATTCGAAGGGATGTCAGCTCGTCCTCGCGACGCTCCCGAAGCATGTGCGGAGCATCAGACCTATCGTACAGCGGCTACACAGCGACAAGCTGCCGTTTATCGGGACGCTCGAGATCGGCGCTATCAGCGCAGGTTATCTGAAGTGGATGAAGGATGAACTTAAGTCTTGATAAATATCCATTCTGGGGTAGTATAAGGACTAATGAATGCTTTCAATCGTTTTGAATCCGATGACTTGTATGTGATTAGAACAAATTGATATGCGCCGTCTCGCCGTACACATCGTTCTCGCCTATCTGCGATTCTTTGCACGAATCGCGCTTTTCGTACATAGACCCAAAATCATAGGGATTGCTGGTTCCGTGGGCAAGACATCGACCAAGTACGCGCTCAAGGCTATTCTTGAAAAAAAGGGGAAAACAGTCATTACTTCCGGTAACTCGGAAACTGGCGTGCCGCTCGGTATTTTGGGTATCGCGCTCGGGGGATACAGCCCACTCCACTGGTTGATCGCGATCCTGCGCTGTCCGTTCGGTGTCTTTAATCTCATTGGCGTGTCGTATCTTATCGTAGAAATGGGGATTGACGATCCGTGTCCGCCGAAGAATATGGAGCATCTGCTGACCATCGTCGACCCGGACGTAGCCGTATTCGTGACCGAGTCGGCAGCGCACACGATGCAGTTCGAGAAAGCGCTGACAGTTGAGGAAGTACAGGGCATGGGTCCCACAGAACGCCGGGATCTTCTGATCCGGCGCATCACTGCTGAAGATGCAAAGATGATCACCGACAAGACCGATATCGTGGTGTACAATGCCGACAATGCTTTTATCATGGATGAGTTAAAAAAGCTGAGGCGCAGCAACAAGACGATGCTGTCATTCGGCTCGGCTCCGGACAACCGCCTCTCCTACGGCAGGCGTGAGGTGACTCTTGGTGCTACTTTCTTTGAGTTCAAACTCGGCGCTGACTACATCGCGTTCCGTGTCAATGACTACGCGTTACCGGCTGAATATCGTGAGGTTTTTGGTGGCGCGATCCTCGCGGCATACGCGGTCGGCGAGACGCCTACGCGTATCCAACAAGCATTATCGTCCTTCCGTGCTCTTCCGAAGGGTCGGGTATCGCTCCTGCGCGGCATCAACGACTCGGTTATCATCGATTCGTCGTACAATGCCTCGCGCGCATCCATGATGGCGTTTTTGGGTCTGGCGCAAGAACTTCGCGATGCGACCCAGCGGCCCATCGTCTTCGTGTTCGGCGATATGCGGGAATTAGGCGGCGAAGCAGAGCTTGAGCACGCGGACGTCGCCCGACGCGCAGTCGAGGTTGCCGAGTATCTTTATTGCGTCGGTCCTCTGACGAAGCAATATGTCATGCCTATCGCTGAACAAGCCGGTTTGCAGGAGCTCCAGTGGTTCGAGAACGCGCGGCTTCTGGGATCCTACCTACGGGCGCATCTGCCACATAACGCCATCGTTCTCGTCAAGGGTTCGCAGAATCAGATTTTTCTCGAGGAGGCGATTAAATTCATTCTGGCGAGCGAGAAAGATGTGTCCAGACTGTGCCGACAAGAAAGGTATTGGAAGAAAGAATAACATAAGCCAGCCATCGCGCTGATCGAGCTGAGCTCGACTGAGCGCGATGGCTGGCTCTCGAAATGTGCCCACTATTCTGAAGCTTCCCTTTTTGCGAGGGCTTCTTTCACTGCTTTGTATTCATCCCACGGCATCTCTCCGCCTTTCATTGCGAGCGATTTCTCATGCGCCTTGCCGGTAAGGAGCACGGTATCGCCCGGTTCCGCGAGTCCGACGGCGAAATTGATAGCGGCCGTTCGGTCGGAGATCTCAAAGAGTTGCTTCCGCGCTCCTGGGAGCGGGTGATAATGAGCGGCATCTTGCTCGGTGAAGTTCTGAATGCCTTTCTTGATTTGTTGATCGATCTTTTCAACTGCTTCATTGCGGGGGTCGTCCGCAGTGAGAATGATGACGTCAGCGAACGATGCCGCAATGCCGCCCATGACAGGCCGCTTCGATGCATCACGTTTGCCTGAGAGTCCAAAGACATGAATTATGCGTCCCGAGGTATCTTTTCGGACCTCAGGAAGCACCTGTTTAAATGCGTTTGGAGTGACGGCAAAATCAATGACGATGCGAAACAATCCATCGTAGACGACGTCTTGCCTGCCCTTGGGGCGTCGGAAGCTTGCTATGCTTTTTAGGATCGCGTCCTTTCCGATGCCTGCTTGTACGGCAGTAGCAGCGGCAGCAAGCGAGTTCTGCAGGTTAAAATCACCAGTGAGCTGGGTCGTTATCGGGAACGCGTTCAAGGTAAAGTTCGCCTCGAGATTTCTGAGAGAGTATGTAAGGTGTTTTTTGTTTCTCAATTTCATCTTCACATCTGCATAAGAAGAGTCGTCCCTATTCACGATCACTGTTTTTGCATTTCGCAGAAGCTTGAGTTTAGCCGCCGTGTAGCGCGCCATCGTCTTGTGATAGTCGAGATGTTCATGCGTGATGTTCGTGAGAAGCGCGACATTGAAGCGAATGCCGCGAACTCGGTTCTGGTCGAGGGCGTGTGATGATGCCTCGATCACGGCATGGGTGCATCCGGCTTTCACGGCCGCCCGCAGAAAACGTTGTATACCGATCGATGATGGCGTGGTGACGTGCAGTCCCGTTTCAAACGGCTTGCCAGCGATAGTGGCGCCGAGAGTCGTGATGACGACTGTCTTTTTGCCTGCGTCGCTCAGAATTTTGTCGATCAGAAGCGCGGTCGTCGTCTTACCGTCCGTTCCCGTAATACCGATACAGTAGAGCTCCCTCGCGGGGAATCCATACGCTATGTTGGCGACGATCGCCCAGGCAAGGTGATAGATGTTTTTCAGCTGCTGCCACATTAGAGTTCGTGCACTGCGTTTTTAAATTGGTTGCCTCTGTCTTTATAGTCCTTGAACATGTCGAAGCTTGCACATGCAGGCGAGAGAACGACAACGTCGCCAGGTTTCGCAAGCTCCGCGGCTTTTCGGACGACAGCGCTCATGGTCGTCAGGTTTTCGACCATCGATAGTGCTTTATTCGACAGCTCTTTTTTTATCAACGGCCATTCGTCGCCGATCCCGATAATCGCCCTTACGTTGGGAGCCCTGGAAATCACTGAGCAAAGTTCGGTAAAATCGCTTCCCTTGCTCGATCCGCCCAGAATGAGGATCTCTGGAGAGGTGAAGGCTCTGATGGCGGCAATGGTCGAGTCAGGGGTCGTACTGATCGAATCATTATAATATCTCACGCCGTTAGCTTCGCCCACAAGCTCGAGCCGGTGTTCGAGGCCAGGGAACGTTTTTAGCACGTCAG
>JBBTUM010000091.1:0-1714 GCA_038063795.1 Patescibacteria group bacterium
CCAGGCAAAACCCTGTGGCCCTCCGTTGCGGTCAAATGCAGACCCGAACTGATCGTATTGCCCTCGCTTTTGCTTGTTGCCGAGGGTCTGGTAGGCCTCGTTGATCTCTTTGAACTTTGTCTCATCACCACCGTCTTTGTCGGGGTGGTGTTCGTGGGCCTTTTTTCTGAAGGCCTTCTTGATGTCGTCTTCAGTGGCGGTACGGTCGACGCCAAGGATCTGATAGTAATCCTTCGCCATGAGATTATTCAGTCTTGAAGCCTATTTCATGCTCGCTCTGCGGTGCCGATGCGTCGACGACGCCGTGCGTTTTTTCGTAGTGGTTCATGACCTGACTCATGACGCCTATCATGCGTTTGACATGACTTGGATTCATGAAGATGCGGCTGACAAGACTACCATTCCCTTGTGCAGGATTCGCCGACACGAAATCAAGGATGAACTCCTCCTTCGATGAATTGACAAAGGTGATATTTGCGTAGTGTCCTCGCAGGGCATCATCAGGCACTCTGATCTGCATCTGCTTCTTTTGCTGGACTTGGTCGGCCATAGTTATTGTTCTTTATTGGCTTCTTTTTTTTCATCGAACTTTCCCTCCACGACCTCGCCTTCCTCTGCGGCGGTCGTGTCCTTGGTCGCTGGATCGGATCCCTTCTGTGTTTCGGTCTGTTGTGCCTGCTGATACATGGCGGTACCGATTTTTTGGGCTGTCTGAGAGAGAGATTCCATTGCTTTTTTGAGCTCTTCTGGAGTCGCAGAATCCTTGATCTTTTTCAGCTCGGACAGCTTTTCCTCAAGTTCCTTTTTTTCTTCTGCTTTGAGCTTATCTCCCGAATCCTTCAGGAGCTTCTCGGCCGTAAAGATGAGACCGTCTGCCTGATTTTTCGTATCTACCGCTTCTCGTTTCCGTTTGTCTTCGTCCGCATGGATCTCTGCGTCTTTCTTCATTTTCTCCACCTCGTCCTTTGACAGTCCCGACGACGCAGTAATGGTTATGGACTGTTCTTTGTTCGTAGCCCTATCCTTCGCCTTGACATGGAGGATGCCATTCGCGTCAAGGTCAAAGGTCACTGCGACCTGAGGGATGCCCCGAGGAGCAGGAGGTATCCCCGACAGGATGAACCGTCCGAGCGTTTTGTTGTCGGATGCCATCTCGCGTTCGCCCTGCAGCACGTGTATCTCGACCGAGTCTTGGCTGTCGGCGGCCGTAGAGAACACCTGCGATTTCGAGGTCGGTATCGTTGTATTGCGATCGATGAGCGGCGTGCGTACCCCACCCAGCGTCTCGATGCCCAGTGTCAGCGGCGTGACATCAAGCAGAAGTACGTCCTTGACGTCGCCCTGAAGAACGCCGGCCTGTACTGCAGCCCCGAGCGCTACGACTTCATCAGGGTTGATGCTGATGTTCAATTTCTTTCCGAAGAATTTTTCAACAGTCTGCATAACGAGAGGCATGCGGGTCATGCCGCCGACCATGAGGATCTCGTCGATGTCTGAGGTTGCGAGACCTGCGTCACTCAGAGCTTTCTTGCATGGCTCAAGCGTGCGCTGCACCAGGTCACCGACAAGCTGCTCCAGCTTGGAGCGGCTGAACTTGAGAACGAGATGACGCGGTCCGGACGAGTCGGTCGTGATGAACGGCTGATTGATCTCCGTCTCAGTCGCGGATGAAAGCTCTATCTTTGCTTTTTCAGCCGACTCCTTGATCCTCTGC
>JBBTUM010000092.1:0-2366 GCA_038063795.1 Patescibacteria group bacterium
GAGCGAGGCAAGATAAATGACAGAATCGAGGACGACGTTCCTGATGAGGAGGAACAATCATGAGAATACAAGGGGTGATACGCGTTAACGACGTACGCCTGATCGCGGATATTGACGCGCCAGACGATGCTCGAGACGTGTATATCACCAACGTGTCCCCGGACTACATCATTATCCCGAGAGAGCGTTGGCCACTGACGCATCTCTCACTTTCTGAGGAGGTGCTGGCTGCATTCACCGCAGCTGGACTCAGCTTCCTCGGAGAAATCGTGGATGCGCAGTGGACTGTGACGCTTCCCGAATCCCTCGCGGCGCACTTTCCGGTCGTTGTAGAGGCAGTTGGGAAACTGCGAGGTCGTGCGATTACGTTCGATGTCGATGAAGGACCTTCATCGCAGCGAACGCAGATTCCTATTCCGATGGATGCGCTCGTGCAAGATCGTGCGGTTTTGCCTTTGTTGCATACTATCAAGGATCCCACGACCTTGAGTCTTTCTGAGGCAGGATTCCCACCAAAGCTGGTGGGCCTGCTCAAGACGCATAGACAGATCACGACGGTTCGTTCGCTCATTGAAGCGGGCAAGCGGCGTGTGACGATGACGACTGGAGTGAACAACGCAGACGTTGAGCTGATCGGGCGAAGACTCGAGCAGCTCGGGCTCAGCTGGGATACTCCAGTGTAACGAGTGAAGGGGGAGGAAGACATCACGTCGACCTCCCCCTGTACATTGTAGGAGGTGATCATGGATGGGCCACTGAAAATCAACCAAGCTAATCTGGAGGAGGTTCAGCGTAAGATTGGCATTCGATTCCGAAATCCTGAGTTGCTTCTGAGCGCCTTGACTCATCGGTCGTGGTGCAATGAAAACAAGGGAGAAGGAATTGAGCACAACGAACGTCTCGAATTCCTCGGTGACGCAGTTCTCGAGTACGCAGTAACAACGTACCTCTACAAGGCATTCAGGCAGGCTCAAGAAGGGAGGCTGACCCAAATCCGGAGTGCTCTGGTTCGCACACTTCATCTCGCGGCTGTGGGTATGGAGTTGGGGTTGGATAAGTATCTTCGTATGAGCCGAGGAGATGCTAGGGATAGGCAATCAAATCCCGAGGGCTTTGCTGCAAGGCGTATCCTCGGGTCTGCTTTCGAGGCGCTCGTGGGTGCGATCTCTATTGATCGAGGGTGGAGTGTCGCTGAGCTCTTCGTTCATGAGTTCCTTCTTCCAAAACTGCAGGAACTCTTGAAGCGGGAGTTTCGGCATCCAAAGGAGTTGCTTCAGAACCTGTCTCAGGAACACGGGGGAACTGCTCCTGTCTACAACGTGCTCTCTGAGAGTGGTCCCATGCACCACAGAAAGTACGTGGTGGCGGCACTCATCAAAGGGAACCGTGTTGCCTTTGGTGAAGGGTCTTCCAAGCATGAGGCAGAGACTAATGCAGCGATCCGTGTTCTTGCGGAACGCTACAACATCACTAATCTTGTCGACTTCCTTTAAGAGTTGACAGGTAACCGTCGGAAAACTTCCGGCGGTTATTCTTTTTTAACTTGACAAAAAACTAAGAAAATGATATACAAATTCCTATCGCTAAAGTGGGCGGTAGCAAGAATAGAAGCGCACCAGAGTAAGTCGCTATATATTTTTGTGCTCGTTAACAACGTGTCAGGAGAATGGATAATGGTGACAGATAAAACAGAAAACAAGCACGTGATCGTGAATGAAGGAGTGCTCAGTCAGCAGACCGCAGGCGTCAAGGTACTGCGGGGGATTCTCGATCCGCACAGCCTTCAACATCTGCAAACCGGCACATACCAGAGGGATGTCGGCTCGCTCCGGGGACTGCAGTCTATCGTAGACGCGATCAAGAAGGGCGAAGCGCTTCCTGACATCGAGCTGGGAATGCGTGGGGACTGGTACTCGAAAAAAGGTAGTACGTTCCGACTGGAAGACCCCGTCTTCATCGTCGACGGGCTGCAGCGGGTCAGTGCTGCACTGCGCTTCCTCTCGATGTCGCCGGAGCAGGCGGCATTGGCACGCATCGGGGCTGTGGTTCGTATCAATGCCACAGAGGCGTGGGAGATCGACCGCTTTCACACACTCAACACGCAACGGAACAAGGTCTCTCCCAACATCATCCTCCGCAACATGCAAGACAAGAGTCCTGCGATCCGTCTGCTCATCAAGCTCACGACGCAGGATCCGGCCTTTCCCCTTCACGAGCGTGTGGCGTGGCGCCAGAACATGGCGAAGAAGGAGCTCATCACTGCACTCGATTTCATGCGCGTCATCGGACGGCTCCATAGTCATCTGGTGCCTGGTACGGAGTCTGCACTCGAACCCGCGGTCCGCGCCATCGATCAGGTGCTGGTG
>JBBTUM010000093.1:0-3263 GCA_038063795.1 Patescibacteria group bacterium
ATTATGCCCCGCGTTAATCGATGTAATACCGCCGCATACTTCTTTAACGAGCGTGCAATCTTGGTCGGTTTGGCAAGCGAACCATTGACCTGCAGGTACTTTACGGGGGAGTACTGAACTTGACCAATACATCCAGACCAAAAACGCGATCGCTGCAATAATGACGGCAGCAATGGCCACTATGATCCAGCTTGTTCGTTTTGCGTTCATAGTCAAACGTTATGAACATATTGTATCATTAATCCCTGCTTTTTCCCACGCGAAAAAAATCACTGGAGTTAGCCGCACTTTCCAGTGAAACAGGTGTCTTACTCCCAGTGAATGTCGTTCTCGCTCAGTTTTGTTTTTACCTGCTTGTAGAATGAGAGATCGGCGTCCCGTTCGATGATACGATCGACCCATGCGCGGCTTTTTTTGATCAGGTCTATGTCATGGAGCGTTGCAACTTTGAACTGTACGATGCCTGACTGCTGCGTTCCGAAGACGTTGCCCTCGCCGCGCGTTTTCAGATCCTCCTCAGCGAGCAGGAAACCGTCGTCGTACTTGACGAGGAGCCGCAAGCGATGGAGCGTTTTCTCGCTCGTGTTGTTCGTAAAGAGAAGACAATACGATTGAAGATCGTTCCTGCCTACGCGTCCTCTGAACTGATGGAGCTGCGCCAGTCCGAACCGTTCTGCGCCCTCGATGACCATGATCGTCGCATTCGGTATGTCGATCCCAACCTCGATAACGGATGTGGTCACGAGAATGGGAAAGCGATTTTTTTTGAAATCCTCAAGTATCTCTTTCTTTTCGCTCGCTTTCAGCCGTCCGTGTAGATATCGGAGCTTCAGGTCGGGGAAGATCTCCCGCTGGAGTCGCTCATATTCTTGTAGCACTGCCTTGCGCTCGCTGTCGTCCCCGGCGTCGATAAGCGGGTAGAGGATGAAAATTTGCTGACCTTCGCCTATTTTTTTTCTAAAGAACGCATACGCATCCTTTCTTTTCCTCTCCGGTACGACCCGCGTCATGATCGGTTTTCTGCCGAGAGGCTTCTGCCGAATGGTCGATATGTCGAGGTCGCCGTAAAGCGTCAGGGCAAGGGAGCGGGGGATCGGGGTCGCGGTCAATGAAAGGAGGTGTGGAGCCTGCTTCAGGGGACTCAACGTAGTAAGTCGCTGGCGCTGTCCGACGCCGAAACGATGCTGTTCATCGACGACCACGAGGCCGAGTTTTTTGAAGCGCACCCCTTCCTGGATCAAGCTGTGGGTGCCGATGAGAAGGTCGATGGCGCCTGCTGCGAGTTTTTTCAGCACGACCGCTCTCGCTGTGGCTTCAGACCCGAGAGAGGCGTTCTTTGAGGTCAGAAGCGCTATGATGAGATCTGGGAGGAGGCTTTGCAGTGTCGCGTGATGCTGCACCGCCAGAATTTCCGTCGGGGCCATAAGGGCCGCTTGATATCCTGCGCGTATGGTCATGAGGATCGGCAATGCCGCGACGACCGTCTTTCCAGAGCCAACGTCTCCCTGAATGAGCCGGTTCATCGGCTTCGTTGTCCTTATGTTATTTAATGTTTCCCATGCAGCGCGGCGTTGATCGTCCGTCAAAATAAAGGGTAGGCTCGCAACGAACCTTTGAGCCTCCTGTTCGCTCCAGCCGATGCGGAGCGCTCTCTTTTTTTCGTATGCCTTCCGTGCGTAACCGACCCGCAGTTGTGCCCAGAAGAGCTCTTCGAACTTCAGACGCTTCTTTCCCGCCTCCAGCTGCTCGGGGTTGTCAGGAAAATGAACGGTTCGAAGCGCCGTGTGTAATGCCGGCAGCTTTTCTCCGTCGATGACCTCGGCCGGCAGCTCGTCCACGATGTCTTCGGCCTGTTCGAGCGCGGTATCAATGAGAAAACGGAGCTGCTTGTGGGTGACGCCCGCCGTGAGCGTGTAGTAGGGGACGATCTGCGCGGTATGGAGCTGCCGTTCGCGAACCTTTTCGTACACTGGATTCGTAAATTGAATCCCGGTCAGATTTTTTTGAGCAGTACCGGACAGATACATCTCGTCGCCAGCCTTTAGCATTTTTGCTATATAGGCTTGGTTGAACCATACCGCTGATGCAGTGCCGGTTCCATCAGTGAGACGCAACTCGGTAATGGTCATTCTTCGGCGAAAGGATCGCCGCGATGATAACGATTGCACTCGCCCCTTGACTGTCACCATCTGCCCTGACTCGACTGCATTGACGGGTATTACTTGGCTCAAATCCTCGTAGCGCGTCGGCAAATGCCAGAGCAGATCGCCGACTGTGTATAACTCCAGACGGTTCAACTTCGGCTCCGTTTTTCTCCCTATGTGATGGAGCGTGCTTATCGTGTCGGAGAGTCTCACCATAAAATGAATTGTATCAAAATAATACAAAATAGCCCACGGATGGGCTATTTTGTCAACGTTTACTTATTTGTCCCAGATCCTTATTACCCATATATGCGCACGGGTAAAAGATCCAGCTTGTTAATTAGACGAATAAGTACCAATATCTCTATTGGCTCATATAGTATAGCAGGCTTGACCCCATTCAGCAACCAAACGATGGGGATAACTGGCCATACTATATTCGTCTTTAAAGCTAAGCATTTCAGTCAGAATCGTCATCTTCGGAGTCACTTTTTGATTCATTGTCTTCACGCGCGGGCGTGCTTGTCGCAGGGCTCGACGTTGCCGTGCCTGAGTCATCCATTTCTTCCTGAGGCTCGGGCGGCAACGTATCTTTACCGAGTTTTTTGTTCGCATGGATGAGCACATTCGCTTCCTGTGCGGCGCCGTGAGCCTGTTGGTAGAGGTCGAATGCGGCGCCGTACGAGCCGGTTTGAAGCTCAGCCTCCGCGTCACCCGCGAGATTCTTCGCTTCGTCGAGTCTGCGCTCGATCGCAGGCGCGAGATCCGGGTCCAGTCCGTTCGCCGATTCCTTGAAAAGGTCCTGCGCTTGCGCCAGTTTGCGAATGCTCGCGCGTTTTTTTCCTTCAGCAGCCTCCTGTACCACAGGATCGGTGCCGGCAGCTACAGAGACGTTGAGGCTCGCACTTGTCTCCTCATTTGAGATCCGCTCGCTTTGCAGTTTCGCGATAAAGGTGTCGACGAAAGATTCTGCATTTTTTTTCTCGCGCAATCGCGAGAGTATCGTGGTATGCGCTCGAAGCGCGGCCGAGTAATTCGAGCTCATCGCAGCCGCCGCTGTGTAATCTGTCTGAGTTTCGAGACGTTCGATCAAGTCTTCGACACGCGCCGCTTGACCGA
>JBBTUM010000094.1:0-5613 GCA_038063795.1 Patescibacteria group bacterium
GACCTCGAGCTGAAGGATGAGAAGGGAGACTATCGTGAACTCGATTTCCTGATTATACTGGGGGAAGGCCTCGAGGAGCGCGGATCTCGCGAGATCATCCGGACCCTCACGCCGGAGGAACTCATGAGCACCACAACGGAAGCGTTCCCCACCACGACGGACAGCCTGTTCGTGGAAACGCCGGACGAATAACCATATGGCTCGCACCGCACGCGTCGCACTGGTCGGCAGAGCAACTGTCGGCAAATCAACCTTATTCAACCGCCTTGCGACAGGCGCGAATGCTTTGGTTTCCGCCGAAGCCGGCACGACGCGCGACCGCCGCGAGGGAGTCTGCCACTGGCGAGGCGTGAGCTGGATCATCGTCGATACCGGCGGACTCGACGACCTCTCGGTCGACACGATACGGAAGAAGATCGCTGCGCAGGTACACGCCGCCATCAAGGAGGCGGATCTTGTCCTCTTCGTCGTCGACACGCGGGCGGGCATGACCGAGCTCGACCGCCGGATCGCGCGTGAGCTTCAGCGTCTCCCTGACAAGCACATCCTGCTCGTCGCGAACAAAGCCGACACCATGCGTGACGCGCAAGCGGCGAACGAATTTTTCAAGCTCGGCCTCGGAAACCCCTGGCCCGTCGCGGCGGCAAGCGGCGTGGGCACCGGCGACCTTCTCGACGAAATACTCCAGCATATCCATGCGTCCTCCAAAGAGGATGAACCAGGCATACGCGTGGGAATCATCGGAAGACCGAACGTCGGAAAATCGTCACTCGTGAATGCGCTCGTCGGCGAGGAACGCGTCATCGTGCATGACGAGCCCTACACGACGCGCGATGCGCACGATATCCCGATCACCTTCCACGGAACGAAGCTGATACTGGTCGATACGGCCGGGGTGCGGAGGAAAAGCCGCATTTCGAGAAAAAGCATCGAGTCGGAGAGCGTCCGACAGTCCCTCTCGACCATCGAAAAAGCCGATGTCGTCATTTTCGTCACTGAGGCGCACCGGCCCATCCCCGCTCAGGATCGCCAGCTCGCAGAGCTGATCAAGGAGTCGAATGCCGGCATGATCATCATCGGTAACAAATGGGACCTGGTTCCCGAGAAGGACACAAAGGACGAAAAACGCTTCACCGACTACTACCGCAGTCAGTTCAACTTTATGGAATGGGCACCGCTCATCTTCATGTCCGCGAAGGACCAAACGAAGCTGACGCGGCTCAAGGAAAAGGTCGTCACGGTGTATGGGGAAAAATTCAGGCGCATTACGGAGAACGCGCTCAGCAAGTTCCTGAAAGACGTCATCAAGCGACACAAGCCGACGCGCGGCAAAGGCGCCGGCAATCCGTATATCTACCGCATCGTGCAGGTCGACGTGAATCCTCCGCAGTTCAGCGTGCAAGTAAAGGAGCATACGAGCCTGCGCGTCACCTACCTCAACTTTATAGAAAAACAGCTCCGTGCAAAATTCGGGTTCGAGGGATCACCGATCAAGATGTGGATCGATAAAGTACCACGCGTATGAAGCTTATCATAGGCCTGGGAAATCCAGGCTCGACGTACGCTGACACCCGCCATTCATTTGGCGCGCGTGTCGTGCAGTCGTTCGCGGGATCGCGCGACCTCTCTTTCAAAAAACATTCGGCGAACGCTCTTGTCGCTCGTACGACGACACATGGCTCAGGGATACTCATGGCGCTCCCTCAAAGCTATATGAATGAATCGGGAGTGGTCGTCGCGCAGCTCAAGAAATACTTCAAGGTACGGGCCACAGATACGACGCTCGTCTATGACGATCTGGACCTGCCCTTCGGAACCCTCCGAGTGAGCCGGAACGCCTCGAGCGGCGGACACAATGGCGTCGCCTCGATCTTGCAGGCGCTGAAAAGCGACCGATTCCTCCGCCTCCGACTTGGCATCGGTCCGAAACGAGGCGCTGCCGACAGCTTCGTGCTCGGACGATGGAGCCCCAGTGAACGCGCCGCCCTCCCTGCGATCATAGAGACTGCCTGCGAGGCGCTCACGCTGCTTATGGCAAAGGGTCTTCTGAACGCTGCAAATCAGTACAACAAAAAACCCCTTGGATAAGGGATTTTTTATGACTATCCTCAGTGCTGGTCACGAGGACTCTCGAAGTATTGCAAGGAGGGGTGCAACATCGATAGCCGTGACCAACACCGAGGATACTCGATGTGTCTCGCAGGCAAGACAGCACACCGTATCGAATTGAATAAAATCTGTCAATACCCCTTACGGCGGCGGCACTTGCCCCGGATGCCGAATTCTCCTACAATCGAAGCTATCGTATGAAAAGCGATTACCCCAAAGGAGTTGTTACTCCCGAAAACGAAGCGTATCCGGACATCTTTCGTTCTGTCCTCCGCAAAAAACCCGCGATATATTTTCGCGGTAATTTTAATTTGGTCAATTCTGAACGCTCGCTCGCAGTCGTAGGAAGCCGGACCGGCACGCCGGTGAACCAGCGAAATCTTGAATTCGTGTTCAGCACTCTCACGGATGTTCCCATAACGATCGTGAGCGGCCTCGCGATCGGCCTTGATGCGCTCGCGCACGAGCTGGCGCTGCGAAACAACATGCCGACCATCGCGGTCCTGGGATCAAGCGTCGAGGACGGCGAGATCTATCCAGCAAGCAACGAATCTCTCGCATGGAGGATCCTTGCAGCGGGCGGACTCCTCATCTCCCCCTTTCCGCCCGGCACCGCTATCCAGCCGTGGAACTTCCCGATAAGAAACCAGCTCATTGCCGCACTACCACAAGCAACGCTCGTCGCGTCAGCGGCAAAAAAATCAGGCGCTTTGATAACGGCACGGCTTGCGCTCGAATACGGAAAGGACGTTTTTGTCATACCTGGGTATGTGGATGACCCGCTTTACGAAGGGAGCAATCGGCTCCTCCGGGACGGAGCGACGCCGATACTCGAAAGCGACGACATTCGCCTCTACTTCGGACTTGCAAGTGAAGTCGCCAAGAACTATAAAACAGATGATCCACTGGAGCAAAAAATTATTGACGCACTGAAGAAATCACCCCTCACATCAAACGATCTTGCAAATAAACTCACTATGGAAATCCAGAAATTAGCTCAAACAGTGACCGCGCTCGAATTACGAGGATGGCTCAAAGCAGAAAGCGACGGAACCCTGCGCATCATCTAAGCCTGTCATTTCGACTAAGCGACCGGAGGGAGCGCACGGAAAAATCCTGATGAATAATTGATCAGCTGTTCAGTGGGATCCCTGCCTGCCGGCTAGGCAGGCGACGACTGATAGAATCCGATGCGAGGCATCGTCCCGAGGCGAACTCGACGAGGAATCCCGATGATAGCTAGGGGATCCTTCGGTGTCCTCAGGAGGACGCTCTCGCGTCAGATTCTATCGCTCTCCGCCATCCGCCAACCGGCGGAGCGGATTCGCTCCAGAATGACATCTCACAAAAAAGGCGTTGATCGTCATCGTGGCAAGAGCCGGATGCAACAGAAAAAAATTTGACAAATCATAAGCATCCGTGTTACTAATTGCTTTATGAAAAATTTGGTAATCGTCGAATCGCCGACAAAGGCAAAGACGATCGGTAAATTCTTAGGCAAAGACTACACGATCAAATCCTCATACGGACACGTCCGCGATCTGCCAAAGAGCAAGATGGGCATTGATTTTGATAATAACTTCGAGCCACAATACGTCGTCCCAGCAAAGGCTAAGAAGACCGTGACCGAGCTGAAAAAGATAGCAGCCAAAGCCGACACCATCTACTTTGCAACTGACCAAGACCGCGAAGGCGAAGCCATCAGCTGGCACCTCCAGCAGCTGTTGGACATCCCCGACGCACACGTGAAGCGGATCACCTTCCATGAGATCACGAAGAAAGCGATCATGGAAGCCCTCGAGCATCCGATGAAGATCAACGCGCATCTCGTCGATGCGCAGCAGGCCAGACGAGTCCTCGATCGCCTGGTCGGCTACGAGCTCTCCCCGCTTTTATGGAAAAAGGTCGCCCGCGGCCTTTCTGCCGGACGCGTCCAGTCCGTCGCCGTGCGGCTCATCGTCGAGCGCGAAGCAGAGATCAACGCCTTCACGGCTGTCGAATACTGGACCGTCGACGGAACCGCGGAAAAGGACAAGAAGACCTTTGTCGTGAGCCTCGCGCAACTGGACGGAAAGAAGCTGTCGAAATTCGACCTCACCAAAGAAGAGGCTGAGAAGGCTCAGGCAGATCTCACCGGCGCTCGCCTGACCGTGACTGATGTCGCGAGCAAGAAAGTCTCGAAGACTCCTCCGCCGCCCTACATGACCTCGACCCTGCAGATCGACGCGAACCGCCATCTTGGTTTTTCCGCAAAACAGACCATGATGCTCGCGCAGCAGCTGTATGAAGGTATCGCCCTCGGGGACAAGGACCAGACCGGTCTCATCACCTATATGCGAACCGACTCGGTCAATCTCGCGGATGAGTTCGTCACAGCAGCACAAGCTTACGCAGGAAGCGAGCTCGGTTCAGAGTATGTCGTTTCTGGGGGCAGACGCTATAAGAGCAAGTCAAAGAACGCGCAGGAGGCTCATGAAGCCATACGACCAACCGACGTGACGAACACGCCGGAAGCGGTCGCCGATCATCTTGATAGCCGACAGCGCAAGCTCTATGAACTGATCTGGCGCCGCGCGCTCGCGAGTCAGCTGCCGAACAGCGAGTCCGAGGCGACCGCCGTCACACTCGAGCCTGACGGGAAACCGTATCTACTGAAGGCGACCGGCTCGGTCGTCACCTTCGATGGATGGCAAAGGATCCTCAAGGTGCGGAAAGGTGACGAACCTGAACTCCCGAAGCTCGTCGCCGGTGACAAGGCCACACTCATGCAGATCGACGCCCTGCAGCACTTCACGCAGCCGCCGGCGCGCTACTCGGAGGCCAGCCTCGTGAAAGCGCTCGAGGAGCGCGGTATCGGCAGACCATCGACCTACGCGCCGACCATTGCCACGATCGTCGAGCGCGGTTATGTCGATAAGAATCGCGAGGATCGCCGACTGCACCCCACGGAGATCGGCACGCTCGTGAACGATCTTTTGGTCGAGCATTTTCCGAACATCGTCGATTATGATTTTACGGCGGGGCTTGAGGAAGATCTTGATCTCATCGCCGCGGGTGAGAGAGAATGGCAGCCGGTCATCAAAAAATTCTACGAACCATTTAAAAAAGACATCGAACGGAAAGGACTGGAGCTGAACAAAAAAGACATCACAGAAGAAGCGACCGATGAGATCTGCGATAAGTGCGGAAAGCCCATGGTCATAAAGATCGGCCGGTTTGGCAAATTCCTGGCATGCACCGGATATCCTGACTGCAAGAACACGAAACAGATCAACGGAAAGAATGAGATCGAGCAGCAAAAAACGATCGATGAGGTGTGCGATAAGTGCGGGAAGCCCATGGTCGAGAAGATGGGGCGGTACGGCAAGTTCATCGCCTGCTCGGGGTACCCTGACTGCAAGAACATCAAAAAGAACGTCATTACGACCGGCGTCGCCTGTCCGCAATGCGGCAAGGGCGAGATCGTACAGAAACGCAGCAAGCGAGGCCGCATCTTCTTTTCCT
>JBBTUM010000095.1:0-6239 GCA_038063795.1 Patescibacteria group bacterium
CTGCTTACACTATTCCACGTCAATGTCCCAACTGATGCATCATCTGCAAAAGTGCCGCCATTGTTGGGGCCCGACGACCCTGTGCTGTTCACGGCGACAGTCTCACTAAAGGTCATAACAAGGTTTGCAGTAGTTGAGACGCCTGTTGCGTTATCCGCAGGTGACAGGGTCGTTACTGTCGGAGCCGTGGTATCAAAGGTAACACCAGTGTTCGAAACCTGCGTAGCAGCGTTGCCTGCAACATCGGTGGCATTGAAGGCAAACGTGTAGACCGTGCCATCGACCAATGACTGTGCGATCGTACAACCGTTCGTTGTATTGCTCATGTCAAAAGCACTGTGTGCTCCTGTGTTGAGCGCTGTGCCGACGAGGGTACACGTACGCGGTGATGAAGCGTCTGCGGTACCGCCTGTCCTGGTCATGACGATGGTACCGCTGGCGATAGCTTCGCTCAGGGTATATGAGACATCTGATGAAGTCGTGATGCTGTTGATGGAGGCGCTCGTCGCAGGGGCGGTAGAAGAGATGACAGGAACGGTAGTGTCAATAACCAAGGCCTTGTTCGCGGCAAGGTTGGTCGTTGGCACATAGTTTGTCATGGCGTTAAGCGCCTGATCATTGATAGTTCCGGAGATTGTCTTGACCGTAAGATCGGCGCTGGTATCCCCTGCCTGCACCGTGTAGTTGCAGGTGCCTGTGGTTGCAGCTGAAACAGTGAAGGTACAGGTTTGGTCGGTGACGCCTGTTTCAAGCTCCACGGTCACATTGCCCGTAGAGGTCACTGCCTCAGAGAAGGTCACATCAATGTCAATAACCTCTCCTGCCTTGTAGGAACCATTGGTTTTATCTGAGGAGACATTGGTGATAGTGGGCGCGATGTTGTCGAGAGTATTGATCTCGGGGACCACTGTCGGTGTCGTAATGACATTAGCATCTGATTTGATCACGCGAAAACAATACGAGGTACCGCTGGGAGCAGAAAAGTCAATCAAAGAAAAATCCCAGATACCGTCCTGTGCAGACGGAACTGCTCCAACCGAGTTCTGGAAATTATTCGCCTCCTGATAGGTTTGGGTGACTTTCGTGTGCCCGTCTGACGGATCACTCCCATTGACAGTGAGAGTGGCCTCGTCCGCAGGTGTTGCATTGTTGTTGAATCCAATAGCGGTTGATGCCGTCACATCACTCCAGCTTTCGCCACTGTAGGCAGTGTCGCAGGTGCCTGATTTCGTAGCGAACTGGAGCTTCATTGGCTCACTGTTTATAGCGAGTGTCGTGTCCGCGACATGCAGCAGCAGACGCAAGCGAAACGCTTGCCCGTCTGAAGTGAGCGTATATGCCGTGTCCTGAGCCGCGAGCGCAGCTCCGACGTCAGTCGAATTTGCATTCGTAAACCACCGATACGCTGACATTTTGGCAGTTGCTGAAGTCTGGCTAACATAGATCTCACTACATCGGACAGACTCGCCAGCGCCAATCACTTTCAAGCGCACACCTGCCTCAACGCTATTAACCTCGCCCATGGTCCAGGCAATACCGGTACGCGGATTAGTCGTATATGAGGTCGTATACAAAGTGTATGCCGAACGACTGATCGAATGTTGTGTCCCTGTAGTATCAGTACTTCCTTCTCGTATGAAGTTTGCCGCTTGCTCAGCGGCTCCTCCTCCACCGCTGACTACACACCGCATAACGACGTCAACCTGTTGAACAAAACCAATGCTCGAGCTCACATTTGCTAGTGTTTGTATATCCCGCTCCTCATCGACGCCGGTAGAGATATACGTGGTATCGCTGTTGTCGTTAACCGCCTGCCAGTGCGTCGCAGCTCCGGTCACATCCCACTCCTGATATGTCCCAGCACCATCCGGCGACAGTACTTCTGCTATGGCTCCAGCTTCCATTACATCAGGTGGAAACGGAACGCCAAGGTATATCTGGGGCCTCCCAATGAAAACCCAGAGCGCAACGATAGTAAGTATCGCGCCGTATTGCGTCCAACGGGTCAGTCTATAATAATTTTTTTTAAAATGCCTTTTCATTGTCAGTTTAGAGCACTCCAAGTTGTTCACGGACTACATCAGGCCGCTCGTATTCTTTGTCACCATACGTATACCGCTTCAATGTCCAATTCTCAAGCTCGACAACTCCTTCAATACCATCTGCCAGCAAAATCACCTTGAAACATCCTTCGCATGCGAGCATCTCCACAGATTGTGCAACGAAGCTTTTGAGCTGACCGCCAATATAGTCCCGAGCGATAACATCCCATACGTATGGTTCATCACATACGTCTATGCGTGGCGCGGTCTGCTCGCTTACGATGTGCTGTCTTTTGTTACGTGGCATATTCACCATGAGAAGAACAACAACGAGAACAAGTATCAGCACGATGAGAGATAGTGCAATTTTTTTGCTCATAGCTACGTGCTACTGGCTAATTTCAAAACACCGACGGGATCCAGGCCGTTCATACTCGTGGATGAAAAGTAATCATCGCTGCCCTCGAGCCATATCGACGTAGCTTCTGTTCCTGCCCAATCCTGCTGCGACATCCGAACCGACTCCCAGTTCGTCAAGTACTGCTCCACGACATAGTCCGGGAGCCCGCTCGCGCTCACGGTGATGGCCACCTTGAGCGTACTGGGGTCCACCTCGCCGCCGCTCGATACGATGACGTCGGATGAGTTACGCTGAACGGTCGAGATCGCTATGGACCTCGTCAGCGAGCCTCGGATCTCCGTGCCGGCACCGACGACCCAGTCGCCGTTCGCGTCCCTCGTCACCTTCGACGCGGTACCGTCGCTCCGGTCAGCGAGCTGATCCCAGTCGCGCTCCTTGATGACTTCCAGCGCCTCTACCGCCTCGCGCGCGAAACGTTCGGTCGAGCGGCGGTCGGAGCCGCCGCTGAAGGGACCCGCGACGAGAAAGGTGATGCCCGCGAGCAGGATCGAAAAGATCCCGATCGTGACAATGAGCTCGATGAGCGAGAACCCAGCACCACTTTTTGACTTTGGCCTCTTGAGAGTATATATCGACATAGTATCAATCAGCGTCATCCTTCAAAAAATAAACATGATTCGTCATAAAAAAGTGGTGCTGGGGAAAAACCTTCTGTATAAAAATAGCTGTCGATACTCTGTCGCATATCACTCCCCTCCCCGTGTTAATATGGTAGAGCCTGAACTATATAAGATAACCGTGGACGTCGCGCTGCCATTCGTGACATGTATCTTCCCACTGACGCGTTCACCTGCACTCGTCGACGTCGGTCTCGTTGCTTCATAGAGTTGCCAAACCTCGGCCGAGGTAAGTCCCCTATTATACAGTAACACATCGTCGAGATAGCCTGTATGATACGTATTTGCTGAAAACGTGTCGTCGCCGATAAACACCGTCCTGTCACCCCCATTAAATGCCGTGCTGTTAGAACCGCTGCCGGCAGCGTCGCCGTCAAGAAAGAACTTCCAACTCGAGCCTGACCGCGTAAATGCAACATGGTGCCAATCGGTACTGTCAGTTATCGTTTTCCCCGAGTCAAACCGGCCAGCAGCGTCACTGTAAAATCGCAATTCGTTGAGCTTCCCTAATTCGTTGCTGAGATACAGTTCATAATCAAAAACGGTACCACCAGACGCCTTAGCGAGGATCGTGCTGTACCCGGCATCACCAGCGGACGCACTGATATTACCGCGTTGCAACCAAGCCGCGATCGAAATGTCAGCTGTGATATTGAGGCTCGCCGCAGCCGGCACCTTGACATGGTCATTGGTGCCGTCAAAATTGAAGCATCCGGAGTTCATAGCGCATGTTGACGTAACGTGCGTCGTCAATTCACTGGTCACCGCAGAGTTTTCTTTTCCCGACACGTCAAGCGTCGTACTCGCCGTAAACGGCCAATAGCCGACGAGTCCACGCGAGGGCAATCCGTACAAGTCTCTGACAAAGCCCGTTCGCTTATTGAAATAAAAATCAGTGTCATCGATCTGCCCGAAATAATTGCCCTCTTGCAACACAAATATCTGATCGAGCGATGAGTCCCTTCCCGAGTACGTAGTGCCCTTGTACAGCACCAGGCAGTCCGCTGTGCTCGTCAAGCCACAATCGGTCGTACCGTTGTCCACGAGATGGATGCCCCAGTGGTCGTTGTCACGATTGCTCGCCGCATTCGACTGGGCGACGCCGAGAAGGTGTAGGATATCCTGTGCAGCTTGGTAGGTCTGGTCCTGCCCGAACGCGGAGCTCCGGAAAAAGCGCGGCAGTGTGGAGGCGACGATGATCAAAAAAAGCGTCACGACGATGATCATCTCCAGAAAGGTCAGACCGGCATTGTGCAGTGCGAGCTCTCTCATCGCGCGATCCCTCCGGTCAGCTGATACACCGGCGAGATGATCGCCATGGCGATGAAGCCGACGATGATACCGATAAAGATGAGGAGCACCGGCTCCAGCAAGGTCGAGAGGTTCTTCGAGTAACTATCGAGCTCATCCTCGAAGAACTCCGCAAGGTACTCGAAGGTATCCGAGAGGTTCCCGGAGACCTCACCGACCCTGATCATCTTCGTCACGATCGGCGGAAAAAAACGCGGAAAGCGCTGCATCGCCTCGGACATCGTGTTGCCTTTCTTCACGTGCTCAAGGATGACCTTGATGCGGCG
This sequence comes from Patescibacteria group bacterium, assembly GCA_038063795.1. Classification (GTDB taxonomy): domain Bacteria; phylum Patescibacteriota; class Patescibacteriia; order UBA1558; family 2-01-FULL-52-15; genus JBBTUM01. The sequence goes on from JBBTUM010000095.1 coordinate 4,658, forward strand.
CTCGTACAGAACGTTGTTCAGTGCCCGGGTCATGATATCGAGAGCTTCGTCGATGGTCATGCCCCCCTTCAGCATCAGATTCATCGAGCGGCAGAAATTCGACAGGTTCGAGGTCTTGCTGAACGACCTCGCGATCGGCAGGTTCAGTACGACGAAATGAATGGCCGCCTTCGTCAGCTGTGTCTTGTTCATGACGGCTATAGCGATGAGGAGCGCCAGGAACGCGATACTGCCAATGAGCCAGTAGCTTTGGATGAATTCGGCCATCACGATGAAGACCTTCGTCGTGGTCGGTATGTCGACGGTGAGTGATTTGAAGAAACCAATGAGCTTCGGAAGGATGAGTATCGAGAGCGTAATACCGAGGCCGAGGAGAGCGAAGAGGACGATCGTAGGATACATGAGGGCCGAACGAACTTTCGAACGAAGATCATGATCTTTCTTCAGCTTCACGGCGAGGTTGATGAGATTCTCCTCCATCGAGCCGCTCTGCTCGCCGACCCGGATCATATTCACGAAAAACTCATTGAAGGTGTACGGATAAAGGCCCAGACCGTCTGACAAGAGATTCCCCTTTCGAACCATTTCCAGCAAGCGAGCAAGGATCATCTTCATCCGGCCCCGTGACTGGTCGTAGAGCGCTTCAATGCTCTCGTCCAAGACCATACCCGACTTGATCATGAGCGAGAGATGCTTCACGAAAAGCATCTTCTCTTTCAAGGAAACGATGCCGACGCTGGCGAAGCTCCATTTGATATAGCGCTGCTTTACCGATTCGAGGACCAGCACATCATACCCCTGCTGCATGAGCGACAAGCGCGCACCGCGCAAGGTGTCAGCCTCCAGCGTGCCCTGGTAGAGCTTCTGCTTCTGGTCAAGTACCTGATATCGGAAGATCATGCTTAACTTTTGACGACACGAATTATTTCCTCGATCGTGGTCTTCCCGGTCATCACTTTATCGAGGCCGTCCTCGATCATCGTGGTCATGCCGTGTTCGACCGCACGATCCCTGATCGCATCAGCGTCAGCTTTATTCACGACAAGTTCGCGTATCCCATCATCCATCCGCAGCACTTCGAAGACACCGACGCGACCGCGATACCCCGTGCGGGTACATGCGCTGCATCCCTTGCCCTTGTACACACGCGCCTGACCTTCAAAGACGAACCGGCTGACATTCACTTCCGCGCCGAAGAATTTTTGCAGGTCAGCCCCCTCCACCGAGTAGCTCAAGATGCACTTCGTGCAGATACGCCGTACGAGGCGCTGTGCGACGATGACATCGACGGTCGACGCTATCAGGAAGGGCTCGATCTTCATATCGTAGAGGCGAGGTAGCGCCGTCGCAGCGTCGTTCGTGTGCAACGTCGAAAGGACGAGGTGGCCGGTCATCGCCGCGTTGATGGCGATGGACGCCGTCTCCTCATCGCGGATCTCTCCCACCATGATGACATCGGGATCCTGACGCAGGAGCGAACGCAAGCCCTGGGCGAATGTCAGATTCGTCTTCGGATTCACCTGCACTTGATTGATGCCGTCGAGATAGTACTCGACCGGGTCCTCGCCCGTGGAAATATTAA
>JBBTUM010000095.1:6249-10570 GCA_038063795.1 Patescibacteria group bacterium
GCGGTTGTTCACGATGCGGAGAAGGCTATAGAGGGTCGTCGTCTTTCCACTACCCGTGGGCCCGGTCGAGAGTATCATGCCATGAGGCTTCGTGATCGCCTCTTTCACCACCTCGAGATCCTGACCGCTGAATCCGAGCTCCTCCAGGGTCGTCAGCCTCGAATCAGGCGTCAGAAGACGCATAACGACCTTCTCTCCCTGTGTCGTGGGCAGTACCGAAACGCGAATATCCACTTCTTCATTGTCAACCTGCGTCATCATCTTGCCGTCCTGCGCCGAACGGTGCTCGTCGGTCCGGAGCCGACTCAGTATCTTGATCCGAGTAACGATGAGTTCCAGGAGGCTGATCGGAAGACGCAGCACGTCATGCAAGATACCGTCTATCCGGAAACGGATAAGACAGTCGTCCTTGTGCGGCTCGATATGTACGTCCGAGGCTTTGTTGTGATATCCGTATTCGATGAGCGTGTCCACGATCTTGATGATCGAGACGTCCTGGGCACGCGCACCTTTTGCTTTCAGCACGTTGACCTTGATGACATCTTCGAACTGCTGCTTGATCCCGACGCGGTACTGATTGAGCGCAGCGTGTATCAGGCTCTCGGGCGCAAAATACGGTATGACCTTCTCGCCTGTTCTCTTCTCCAAAAGCTTCATGAAATCATAATCGTCAGGGTGTGTCATGGCGACCTTGAGCCCTTCCTCGTCACGCCTGAAGGTCACCGCAAGTTTCTTCGCCGCGACGATCTCGGGGATGATATTCAAAACCTCGGTCGGTATCGATTCCCGTCGCGTATCCACGAACTTCACTTTATACAGGTTCGCGATCAGCCTTCCCAGCTCATCGGGCTTGATCACGTCGCGCTCGATGAGGACGTCTTCCACGGACCGGGACTCGCTCTCGGCTATCTTCTGAACCTCAGCAAGCACCTCCGCGGTCGCGAGACCGACGCGCTGCACTTCTTGGATGATTTTTTGATCGGTCACCATATATATCATTCCATACGAAATCCGCAATCAGGGCAAAACTTCGCCTTGAGCTCGAGCTTGAAGCCGCAGTTCGGGCAGAAATGATGTCCTCGTACGGCCGTCCCGCGTTTAGGCGGCTCAGGCTGTGATGCGCGCGGCTGGCCTGCGTCCGCCGCGGGCTCCTCCGGCTCTGCTTTTTTGACCGAGGCCTTGCGGTCGAGCTCCGCACGGAGCGATCTCGTTCCTGATCCATCGCTCACCGCGCGTTTGCTACTTGCTTTCTTCAGTTGCAGCTCTATCTTTTCATTGATCACATCGAGCGTCGTGTTGTCTTTCACAAGATAGTCAACTGCACCCAGGTCCAGCGCCCGCTGCTGATCATCACTCTGCGCCAGATTTGAAAGCACGATCACCGGTATCGGTCGTGTTTCCTCATACCGACCGAGTTCTGAAAGCACTTCGAAGCCGCTCTTATTCGGCATGATAAGATCGAGGATGATAAGATCCGGCTGCAGCGAGGCGACCTTCTCCAGGCCATCATCTCCGTCAACCGCGAGATGCACCTCATAGCCACGCTCTCTGAGCTCTGCTTCGTATACCTTACGAAGAAAGCTGTCATCATCGATAAATAGTATCTTGCCTTTACTCATGGGTGCTGCCAGCGAATAATGCGCGGTGATTCAATACGACGACTGGCGCGCTGTCCTCGGCCACGGCAACGCCCGCGACCAGCGGAAAACGTTTCAGTGACGGAAGGAACTCTATGATGAGCTCCTGCTCCGTTACGCCGACCGGCAGACGAAGCGCGACGCGTTTTGATTCGACACGGATGAGAGCGACCGCTTCAGCTGCGACCGTGTCCGCATCAGGGATCGCCATGCCGAGTAATTTCTGAAAATCGCAAAATCGAACCGTCGAGCCTTTGTACCGTATCGTCGTTCGTTTTGGCTGCGGTTTCCCTTCATGTAATTGTATAACGTTATCAACAACAAATAAAGGAATGGCGAAATAGTACGACCCCCAGTGCCAGGTCAGGGCGCGGAAGAGGGTCGGCGTCAGCGGGATGGTGATCTCGAAATGAGCCCCTCGTTTCCTGCCCGAAGACTCGCTCGAGTACGCTATCGAACCTTGGAGCGTCCGAACATGGCTATAGACCAACGGGAGCCCCACCCCTCTGCCCGCGACGAGCGTGGTCACTTCCTTCGAGCTCACTCCGTACTCGAAAAGGATACGGAACTTCGCGTCAGGCGTCAGTCGCGTAGTCCTACTGAGAAGGTGCTGGCTTCTCGCACGGCGCGAGAGCGCGCCCCAATCGATCCCTCGCCCGCTGTCGGACACGCTCATGTGAATGACCCCTGACTTGAACTCAAAAATCAAGCGCACGGTGCCACGGTCCCCCTCGCGAAATCCATGGGCAACTGCGTTCTTGACCAGCTGCACGCATATCTCGCGCAGTGAGTCCAGAACGTTCCGCTCGAAACGCAAATTGTTGTCACGCAGCTCGAACTTGATGAACACGCGGTTCTGTCGCGCGATATCGCGCACGAGCCGCGAGAGAAAGACGAAATACTGTCGCACGGGTATCATCTTCATCGAGATAAGCGACTGTCGAAGTTCGCTCACTCTCGCCTCAAGATTATGGATCGCTATTTTTACGCCACCCATATCATCATGCTGCGAGAGTCGCAGCATCTGCTGGTTGATGCTTACGATGTCGTTCACGAGATCCAGCTCAGCATCCAGCTCGTTCGTCGGCACTTCGACATAGCTACCGAGCGGCTCGTACTGCGTGTCCTGCACCGGCGCAACAATGGCCTTCTTCGCCACCGCGGCAGGGGCTGGCGCCGGAGTGCCCTCCCGCATGATGAACGCAGTCGCCGATCCGAGATCGATCTCGGTATTCGACTGCTGAATGGAGGCGAGGTTCGAACGGAACGCATCGACGACCACAAAAAGGCTGTCGATATCACTCGGCGAGAGCTTCCTCTCACGATTTTTCACACGGATGAAGGCCTCTTCCACGAGATGGACCGCGTTAGCCAGATGCAGATAGCTCATGGTCGCTGCGTAGCTCTTCAGCGAATGCAGCACCATGAGAGCCTTCTCGATGACGGATGCATGAGCCGGATCCTTCTCCAAAAGAACGAGCAGATCCTCGAACTCTTTGAGCTTCACTCGCGTCTCGGCGATGAACAATTTTTTATATTGGGGCAGTTGCATACATGGCGCGTTATGAGGCCTGGGACATCGAGCACAATGATACGACGCTTCTTTTGAACGCTCACTCCAAGGACAGCATCACCCTGCATGGCCCTCACGGCTCGTATGGTCGGGCGCGTGAGGATCTCGCCGACGACCGAAACAATGATCGCATAGTAATACCCCTCGTACTTGAGAATGAGCAGGTCTTTTGCGGACAGACGGCTTCCAAGGTTAAAGAGCGGAGCGATATCAACGACTGACATGAGTTGGCCAAGTACATAACTCAGACCCAGGAATACGCGCGAGGTATTGCCCGGAAGCGCAGTAACGCTCGACAACGAGCCGGTCCCCTCGACAGTGGCGAGCGGGATAGCGAACCAGCGCTCACCGACCTGAAAGGTCAGCAGCGTTTGGGATGATGGTTGACGGTTGGCCTTTCTCATCGTCGTGATCCTATCATTGAGCCGAGCTTCGCGATGATGCCGAGCAGCTTGTTCACTGCCGTGCTGTTCGCGTGGGCACTGTTCTTCAATTCTCCAACAAGGTCGGTGACCTTGCCGGCTTCGCGAAGCGTGGCCTTTGCCTGACCCGTAAGGTCCTTCGAATGCGATGCGATGCTCTGGGTGCTCTCGGTCTGCTTCCGGATCTGGTCATCGATAATGGTCACGCTTTTTGCGATCGTGATAGCGTCATCAGACATCTCCTGAAGGCTTGAGAGCGCCTTGTCAAGAACGCGAAGACTCAGCTGCGCCTCCTCGCGCTCCTGAAGCGCCGACGCCTTGCTTTGCGAGAGCTGATCCTGGATCGTTCTCACGAGGGAATTGATGTGAATGCTCGCATCGCGACTCATGACCGACAGCCGCCCGACCTCAGAAACCAGCGCCGAAAGGCTGTGTGAGTCTCTGCCGTCCTTGCTCGCCTCGATGGTCGCATTCAGACTCAGATACTTGATCGCCCGCGCGAGTTTCCGCACATCCGACGCCACACGGTCGACCTGCTCACTGTACTGCTGCAAGGTCTGCAAGAGCGCCTCGTGCGCAGTGGCAAGCTTCTTGATGCTTGTCAGCGTCGTGCGGGCATCCTCGGCCTGCTTCTGGCTCTCGTTCGCCAGAGCGTCGATCTCTTTGACATTCGTCGCTGCCTTCTTCGT
>JBBTUM010000096.1:0-1202 GCA_038063795.1 Patescibacteria group bacterium
TGATCAGAGCGGTTACACGCGCGTTTATCGTGCGATATAATCTCCCGCGGGGCACTGCGATGCCTATGGTAAGGGCGTCATATCTTGGCCGTCCTTTCGTCTGAGGTATCCGGTAGTTCTCGATAATGCTTGAGATATAGAGCCCGGTGCCGCCGACGAGAAAGGGAAGCTTCTTTTTTTTGAGAATTGCATCGATGTTCCGGAACGCTGCACGCTGCCACGCGGTGAGCGTCACGACCTGATCTGGTCGTGCGATGTCGATAAGGTGATGTCGTATCGGACGTTGCTGTTTCTTTGTCGGTTTGCAGGAGCCGATATCCATACCCTTGTAGATAAGGCGGGAGTCGGCCGAGATAATCTCGCCATTGAATTCCCGAGCCAACTTGAGTGAGAGTTTGGTCTTACCGGAAGCGGTCGGGCCCAGAATGACGATGATTTTAGGAAGCTTTTTTGACATGCAGCTTCTTGGTTGTGTCCCTCGGGCGCCTGAGTTTCAGCTGGTCGGCAAGCGACGTCATGCGCTGCTTTGTCCTCAGCTGTTTTTTTTCACGTTTCTCGGCTTTGAGCGGTCGCATGGTTGCTACAGATCAAGCGCGCTCGCGCGTTCCGAGATCGATTTCTTGAGACGGTCAATGAAGGCCTTGCTTTCCATTTCTACGATCTTCTGTGCTCCGCGTATTCTAACGGCGAGTTTTCCTGACTGCATCTCCTTATCGCCAATAACCAGCGTATAGGGGACCTTTTCGTGCGAGGCTTTTCTGATCTTGTTGCCGATGGTTTCATTGTTATCGTCCACATCTGTCCTGATCGATTCGTTTTGAAACTTCACTGAAAGATCATGGCAGAATTTCTGGTGGTCTTTGCCGACCGACGCGATCCGGACCTGAATGGGGGAGAGCCACAGCGGCAACGCTCCAGCGTAATGTTCCAGTAGGATCATCATGAATCGTTCGGTCGAACCAAGTATGGCCCGATGTATCATCACCGGACGTTCTTCCTTACCCTGCGCGTTGACGTATTTTAGATCGAATCGCTCAGGCATCACAAAGTCGATCTGTACTGTCGAAAGTTGCCATTCTCTGCCAAGCGCGTCGGTCGCCATAAGGTCCATTTTTGGGGCGTAAAAGGCCGCCTCTCCGACACCGTCAAAATAAGCGATCCTATTTCGCTGCATGATCTTGACTGCCCATTTTTCGACGCGA
>JBBTUM010000097.1:0-5906 GCA_038063795.1 Patescibacteria group bacterium
CGTATCTCGAGGACGGCGGGTTTGATGACTCTGCGATCCGCGACGTACTCTCGAGGATAGGCAAGGGCGCGACTGCGGTGATCAAATCGACGGTGCTTCCCGGCACGACCGAGAAACTGCAAGAAGAATACCTCGGCATCAAACTCCTTTTCAGCCCGGAATTTTTAACGGAAAAAACGGCCTTTACAGATTTCTCTCGCCCGACGCGGCAAATCGTCGGCTTCACGGAACAGAGCGCATCAGAAGCGGATCGCATCCTGAAAATGCTGCCTCGAGCGCCTTATGAGAAGATACTGCCGTCAGGCACGGCGGAAATGGTCAAATACATGAACAACGTATTTTACGCCCTCAAAGTCACCTACGCGAACTCTATCTATGATCTCTGCCAAAAGTTCGGCATCGACTACGCAGGCGTCGCCGAAGGCGCGGTCTCACACGAGCCAATGATGGGCTCGAACCACTGGAACGTACTCTATGGCGGCTACCGCGGGTATGGCGGAAAATGTTTGCCAAAGGACGTGCGTGCGCTGATACAGCTCGCGGAGGCACAGGGAGCCGATGCGCGCCTCCTTCGCCTCATGGAGGAGCTAAACGACGAAAATGCTAAAAAGGGCATAGCACAGTGACAACGGTGCGTAGCGCAGCGCCCCACGGTATGCTATACTAGTACAAAGAATGACACGACAATGCGCGGAAAAATCTTCGCTGACAGCAACAAAATAATCAACTGGATCCCCGAGAATCCGACCGGCGATGTTTCTGGCACGAAAATTGCTATGGATCTGATGGCGACTCTCTTGGATGAACAAGGGAAGTCATCCATACTGGTCGATCTCACGAAAAGCTTCCGGCCGAATACGTCGCAGCGCCAGATCATCATCAATGCGCTCAAGAGCAACTTTCACAATCTGTCAAAGATCGCGATCTTCGGTGAAAGTGCTCTGATGAAAGCCGTGGCGGCATTCATCATCAATGCGTCTGGCTATACGAACATGCGCTTTTTCGCGAATCGCAATCAAGCGACACAATGGCTTCTTGAGAACGAGTGATCGACAACGATGTTTTTCCTCAATCGCACACAACGTCTGAGTACGGCTCATCATGCCGTCGGAATTGATATTTCCGATGGAAGTCTCGAGCTTGCGAACCTCGGCGAGCATCGAGACGGAAATCTTACCCTCCACGATGTGGCGCGTGTCGAACTCGATTCCGAGACGATCGTTCACGGAATCATCAACGATACGAAACAACTGCGAAGCGCTCTCTCGGAGCTCCTGGCTCAGGCAAAAATGGACCCTCGGAACCTGAATGTCGTCTCGGCGCTCCCGGACAACCAAGTGATCGTCAAAACAATACCATTGAACGGCATCGAGCATTCCACCTCATTTGAAGCTCTGGTCAAGCTCGCGCACTCACTTGCTTCCTCACTTGACCTAAAGATCAGACGACCGATCATTCGATGGCAATACAATGCGCACTCCCACGGCGGGGAAGAGCTCCTGCTCTTTATCACTGACGCACGCTATGTGCAGCAATGGCGAACTTTTTTCAAAAGGAGCAGCATGAACCTCGCAGCGCTTGAAATGGAGTCACTCGCGCTTGGACGCGCGCTCATCCACAAGTGCGCTCACGACGAAAGTATCGGCATCATCGACTTCGGATACCGCCAAGCAAGCCTCTCAATTTTCGATTACTCAGGCCTCCGGCACTCGCTGTCCATCGAAGGCGGAGGTCACGCCCTTACCGCATTGCTTTCTCGGCATCTCGAGCTCTCCTTCGCCAAGGCTGAAAAGCTCAAGGTACGAACGGTACTCTCCGCAAAGGACGGTTCCGGGGCATCAGTGGTGATGAACGAGTATCTCACCGCGACCGTTCAGAGCATTCACGAGTCGATACTCGCCTGTCGACTGCCCCTCAAGAAGATTTTCATCACCGGCGGAGGTGCCCATATCGGCGGTCTCAAGGAACTTACCGAACACATCATTGGCTTCACCGTGCTCCATGGAACCCTGTGGATCCAGCCAACCAAGCGGAAGAATATCTCCCTCGCTGACCATGCGTCGCTCGATCTGGAAGAAGACCTTTTTGCTGGCGCTATGGGGCTTGCCATACGCGGCCATAGCCGGTACGCTATCCGGAAAGGCGTGAATTTCGTATAACTACCCGACCACTACGTACTATGGAACGCAAAGAGTACCTGTATTATCGTCTGCTCGAAATCATACCAGGGCTCCTTGTGTGGTCCACGTTCGCGATACTCATCTTTCTCTCTTTCCGGGAGCCCGTGCTCGCGATCTACTTCATTATACTCTTCGATGTGTACTGGATGATACGCATCTCATACCTCATGTTCTTTGTCATAGTCTCATGGGGGCGATATCGCAGTGCTGCACGTATCGACTGGAACGCGGCATTGGACCGCGACTTCGGCATCGGCAGCGGGAAACAATGGCGCGACTACTGGCATATCATTTTTCTACCAACCTACAAAGAACCCTATGAGGTCATTCACGCGTCCATCTCGGCCATCGCGCACTCATCGTATGACCAGAAAAGAAAGATGATCATCGTTCTCGCTGGTGAAGAACGAGACCGCGAGCAGTTTGAGCAGCACGCTACACGCGTTAAGAGCGATTTCTCGAGCCAGTTTCATGCGGTACTCTGCACGACACATCCCACGGGCCTCCCCGGCGAACTCGCGGGCAAGGGCTCGAACCTTTTTTACGCAGGCTCAGTAGCAAAACGGTATATTGACGAGCAAGGCATCGACTATGCGAAGATCATCGTATCAACGTTCGATATCGATACGGTCGCGCATCCGCAGTACTTCAGCTACCTCACCTATCACTTCCTCAAACATCCGAATCCGTATCGCGCGAGTTTTCAGCCATTGACACTCTACCACAATAACATATGGGAGTCGGACCCCCTCATACGCGTGGTGGCGAACTCGACGACCTTCTGGCTGCTTACCGATCTCGCTCGCTCCGACCGTCTTTTCACGTTCTCTTCGCATAGCATGAGCTGGCAAGCGCTCGTCGATATCAATTTCTGGCAGAATAACATCGTCACGGAGGATTCACGCATTTTCCTGCAGGCGTTTATCCATTACGACGGCGACTACGAAGTATCCCCCATGTACATCACGGTGTCCATGAACACGGTCTTCATGGGCCACTTCTGGCGAAGTCTCTGGAATCAATACAAGCAGATGCGCCGTTGGGCCTACGGCGTCGAGCACTTTCCGTATATGGTCTGGCATTTTCGGAAGAACAAAAAGATCCCTTTCAAAAAGAAATTGACCTACCTCTGGAATCAGACCGAAGGAGTCTACTCATGGGCAACGGCTCCCATTATTTTACTGATCGGCGGAAGGCTCCCGCTCCTGGTCACTGAATTGAGTCATAATACTTCCGTCATCATTCAACAGGCGCCGCTCGTTCTCAGTGCTATCATGACCGCTGCTCTGTGGGGGATCATACTGATCGCCGTGCTGAGCACGTTCATCCTTCCCTCCCAGCCGACGCGCGGTATCAAAAAAATCTGGCGCTACCTCATCATGCTGCTGCAATGGGCGCTTTTCCCTGTAACGCTGATCGTTTTCGGAGCGCTGCCAGCGGTCGACGCTCAGACGCGGCTCATGCTCGGCAGATATCTCGACTTCTGGGTAACCGAAAAAAAACGCGGGTCAGACATCACTGCGAAGGATGCCCGGATGCCCGTGTAGAAAATCGCGCGAATGCGCCGGCCTTTTCCCCGAGAGCTGTACGGTCGTAGCCTGAATCGCGCCGTCGGAGAAGGATATACCGAGCGAGTCATCTGTAAGTTTGAAAAAACGTCTTCCGTCGCTACTCACCTCTGAGGTCGCACATGCATTCTGGATCCCCAAGCGGTCACCCTTCCATGTGACGTATGTGCCGGGCCACGGGTTCAGAGCCCTGATACGATTCAGCGCCTCGCCGGCAGCAAGGGAGACGGCAAGCTCGGCGTCAGCTGCCTTGATAAGCTTCGAGTAGGTCGCTTTTGAATGGTCCTGGATGGTCGTCTCAGCACTTCTGCTGAGATAGAGTGGCACGTGCTTACTGATAAATTGCCGTGCTGAAAAACTCAACTTTTCACTCAGTGAAACATAGGTATCGCCCAACGAAACAGCGATCTTTTTTTGCGCGATGATGGGTCCATGATCCATCTCGGCATCCATCACCATGAGCGTGAGCCCGGTCTGTGTTTCGCCATGCAGCAACACGTACTGTATGGGCGACGGACCGCGCCAGCGCGGGAGCAGCGAAGGATGAAGATTGAGCGCGGGAAGTTCCGAAAGTCCTAAGAGGTCTTCCGGAATCAGCCTACCGTACGCCACCGTACAGAAAGTCGCCGGGAGATAGGAACGCAGCTGAGCGACGAACTCATCATCGAACTTTTCTGGCTGCAGGACTGAGACACCATGCTCCCGCGCTCGATCGGCAACTGGTGTCGTCAGAGAAACACGACGCCCTCTTCCTTGACGGCGATCGGGCCGCGTGACGACTGCGCTCACGATCTCGAGCTCCAAGAGCGCATCGAGCGAGGGGACTGCGAATGCGGGCGTCCCCCAGAAAATTATCTTTTTTTTCGTTTCCATTGCTCTAGAAGTTCCTGTCCCTTGGTCAGCTCGATAGTGCGGTGGATGATAAGATTTCCTTCAATATGATCGATCTCATGCTGCAGAACGATCGCTTCCATGCCTTTCGCCTTCTCAGTTCGTTTCAGGCCGTCAAGATCAGAGTACTGAACGCGTATCTTCGCAGCTCTCTGCACGTACCCGAAGAGGCCAGGGAGCGAAAGGCAGCCCTCTTCGATACCGGTAGTTTTTACGCTCGCGTACGTGATCGTTGGATTGACATACGCTTTATAGGAACCCTTATCCTCGGGAGTTCTGACAATGACCAGCCGTATGTTCTTACCGATCTGCGGCGCCGCGAGGCCGATGCCGTCGGCAGCGACCATTGCAACATACATCTCACGCGCGAGCTCTTTCAGAGCATCATCGAACACTGAGACTTTTTTGGACGGCTCGTTCAAGGCAGGAGTCGGGTAGAAGACGATCTGATACATATCACAGGGAGGAAAAGGGGTTAATTTCGACGTGGAACCAATTATACGAATCCGTCGGCTGACGGTCAAGTATTTTCCTGAATTCCTGAGCCGTCATCCGCAGAATAACATGCGCTTCGTATGATCGCTTCGACCGCTTCTCGAACGGTCCGAAAAAATGCGCGTCCTTGAGTAGGGCGGTGAGCGAATGCAATTTTTCGTCGTAGCGTCCTCGCTCAGCGTCACGCACCGCGATCTTCATGATGGTCGCAAACGGAGGATAGTGGGTCAGACGCCGCTCGGCCATCTCATCCTCGTAAAAACGCGTGACGTCATGAAGCGTGGTCAGGAGTCTATGCTCTGGCGCGAATGTTTGTATGTACAGCTCGGGGACCTGCGACGAAAGCTTCAAAATATAATGGCGGAGTGATTCTGCAGCATGATAATTCGGAATTGTCAGGTCAGCGTCGATCTGCACAAAGGCGGCAAGATCAAAATGTGCTATACCTTCAGAAAATATCTTATTCGTTGCAACGACGATGTCAGCGCGCTCCAACGCTTGTCGAGAAAGAGGACTCAAACTCGAATATTCGACGACCGTCCGTCCCTGGAACTCGCGTGAAAGCTGGCGCACTAGAGCGCCACTACCGACACCCCGAGACTTGATCGCTGTACTTGCGCATGAGGGGCATTGTAAGAGCATATCCGAACGGGAACCGCAGTTCTCGCACTGAAGCGTTTTTGCGTCGCCTGCGGTCGTCAAAGGCCTCGCGCAGATCTCGCATCGAGCGGAAAAGCCGCAGTCGCTACAATACGTATACCGCGTCTCGCCA
>JBBTUM010000098.1:0-1445 GCA_038063795.1 Patescibacteria group bacterium
AAACTCGCAGTATGTTGCGGCTCGCATAAAAAAATACTACCGAAGAGACAGCACCGTGATCTACCCACCGGTTCCAGTGAGCTCTTTTTTTCAAAGTGACGGCTCAGACAACTATTACCTCATGGTATCACGACTGAGGCCCTATAAGCGCGTTGACCTGGCCATTGAAGCGTTCAATCAGCTGAAATTGCCGCTCATTATCATTGGCGGAGGCGAGGAGACACAGCGACTCCGGAGAAAAGCGCGTCACAATATTTCATTTCTTGGCGAAGTGGACGAGCGAACTAAACGGAAATACTTGTCGCATTGTAGGGCATTCATCCATCCACAAGAGGAGGATTTCGGGATCAGCGCGGTGGAGGCCATGGCTTCTGGCAAGCCGGTGATAGCCTTCGGTGCAGGCGGTGCTATGGAGACGATCGTGGAAGGGGTAACAGGCACTTTTTTCAGCGAGCAATCATGGGAGGCACTCGTGTACGCTGTGCTTCAGTGCAATACTACCGCGTTCGATCGCAGCGTTATCCGCTCGCACGCCATGAAATTCGACACTTCGGTATTCAGGGATCAAATACAACAATTCGTCGCCAAAGCCGCCGGACAGGTATGAAGATTGCTGTCGATGCACGATCTCTCGCAACGATACCTATGACCGGCGTAGGGTACTATACTTTCTCGTTTCTCGAAGCACTGGCTCAGGTTAAAGGACGCTACTCTGTCGATATACTACTATTTACATCGGGAAGCTCAGTGAGCAGACCTTTACTTGATATCGCCTCGAAGCTGCCGTTCCAGCATCGTCATATTCGTGTCCCGAATAAACTTCTGAATCTGTGGTTCGCCTCTGGCGTCTGGCCTGGAATTGAGGCATTTCTGCCTAGGTACGACGCGCTCTGGATGCCGAATCTGAATTTTGTATCGCGACAACAAGATACTCCGCTCTATGTTACGGTCCACGACCTTTCCTTTCTTCACAACGAACGCTTTTACTCGGTCAAGAATCGCCTCTGGCACAGGCTGCTCAATATTCGAAGACTACTAGCAAGCGCAACGCTGCTTTTTGCTGTGTCTCATCACACTGCTGCCGATATCAAGCGATTCTTTCCAGACCTCCAGACGCCTGTTCGTGTGGTTCGACCAGGGACTCATACTGTGGAGCCCGGGCCTTTGGCTGAAATTCCGAAAAGATTTCTACTTTACGTCGGTACCCTGGAGCCGCGAAAGAATCTGCAGGGCGTACTTGAAGCATTTCGAATACTTCGACGCACGCATGCCGATCTCACGCTCATACTCGCGGGGCACATGCACAATCTGCAATCGTCGATCCGGTCTCTCATTCGCGAGCAGGATGGGGTCGAGTACAGGTCATATGTCAGCGATGACGAGAAAAGATCACTCTATGCAAATGCGCAAGCGTTACTTTGGCCTTCATTGTATGAGGGTTTTGG
>JBBTUM010000099.1:0-1039 GCA_038063795.1 Patescibacteria group bacterium
CATACCGCTTACCCTCATCGACCCGAGTGAAAGATCCAGCGTCATCGAGGCGGCCCTGCACAGCGGTAAACTGTTCCATCTTGTCACCGTCAACCCTGAGTTTCTTGTCGAGGCGCGGAACAACCGAGAATTCGCAAACATTCTCCGTAGGGCGGATCTTGCGACCGTGGACGGCGCTGGCATCATCTTTATCGCGAAGCTCCTGGGACACCGCGCACGGCTCTCTCAGAGATTCCCCGGCATCGCGCTCACAGAACAAATTCTCGATCACGCGGAGCGGCATGGGGAGTCGATCGGGATCATTATGAGGCATGACAGCATAACCCCCGATGACGTGCTCAGACAGTGCCTTCGCAAGCGCTACCCGAAACTTTCCTTCACGGTCTTTCGCGAACCGATATCGACCGCTGAGCTCTCGGCCGCAAAACCGGACATTCTCTGCGTGGCGCTCGGGTCACCAGAACAGGAACTGTGGATACAGCGCCACCGGCAGGAGTTTCCCGGACTCAAGCTCGCCGTTGGCGTCGGAGGGACTTTTGACTTCATATCTGGTACAATAAAACGCGCGCCAGTACTACTCCGAACGATTGGCCTCGAATGGGTATGGAGGCTGCTGCTGGAACCGAAACGTATCCGGCGTATTGTGCGTGCAGTCGTCATCTTTCCTCTGATCGTATTTACACAGCGATGAAAAAAATCGTCACACGTTTCGCGCCGTCTCCCACAGGCTATCTTCATATCGGGGGCCTCAGGACCGCGCTCTTTAGTTTTTTGTGGGCAAAAAAAAACAACGGCGTGTTTCGATTACGCATTGAAGATACCGATCAGGCGCGGAAGGTCGACAACGCGGATACAAAGCTCATCCAACTCTTGACGGAACTCGGTCTCACTCCTGACGGCGAGATCATCTATCAGTCACATCGCGCTGCACAGGGCGTCTACAAAAAGATCGCCCTCGAGCTCGTGGAGAAGGGGAAGGCATACTACTGCTTTTGCAGCGCAGAACGGCTTTCCCAGCTGCGAAAAAACCAAGAGTCCC
>JBBTUM010000099.1:1049-2574 GCA_038063795.1 Patescibacteria group bacterium
AGTCCCGGAAAGAACCTCCAGGCTACGACGGCCACTGCAAGACACTCACTGGTGACGAGGTCAACAAGCGCCTGGGAAGCGGCGAAGCCGCGACCATTCGGATCAAGTGGCAAAGGACCGATGAAAAAATAAGCTTTAACGATCACCTACACGGGCTGGTCAGTTTTCCTGCAAAAACAATTCAAGACGCGATACTCCTGAAATCTGACGGTTTCCCTACCTATCATCTCGCGAACGTTGTCGACGATCATGAGATGGGCGTCACGCACGTGATCAGAGGCGAGGAGTGGCTTCCTTCAGCGCCTCTTCATGGCTTGCTCTATACATATCTACATTACGCTGAGCCTGAGTTCTACCACGTCCCTCTGATACTCAATCCCGATAAATCGAAATTATCGAAGCGCCAAGGCGACGTCGCGGTAGAGGACTACCTCGCGAAAGGGTACCTGAAGGAAGCGCTCATCAACTACGTCGCATTTCTGGGATGGAATCCCGGCGATGAACGCGAGATCTTCTCCCTCGACGAACTGACGCACGCCTTTGAGCTCTCACATATACACAAGGCAGGGGCAATATTCAATATAGAAAAATTGAACTGGTTCAACAGCTGGTATATCAAGAACGCGCTCGCTGTTGAAAAGAAAAAACAGCTCGCGGATGCTCTGGAGCGCTTTCTACCGGAGAGCAATGAGGAACAGCGCATCACTATCTTCAACATGTTCTATGAACGGGTGAACGCTCTCTCGGAGTTGGAACCGATGTCCCGTTTTCTCCGCGAACTGCCTTCCTACGAAGCGTCGCTCCTGGTCTTCAAAAAAAGTTCCCCCGAAATGACCCTCGCTGGCCTTATCGGAGCGGGCGACAGCATCAAGTCATTCGACGTCGAGTGGACCGCGATCACTATCGAGCTCGCGTTCAAAAAAATAATGACAGAGCGATCATTGGCACCCGGCGACATTTTTTGGCCTGTCAGAGTTGCCCTCACCGGTCAGCAAGCGAGCCCTCCGCCGACGGAGGTGGCTGCCGTGCTGGGCCGCGAAGAAACCCTCGCTCGGATCGATTCCGCGATACAGAAACTGAAGAAGCAGTGATTCTCAGAATCTTATGAATATGGTATACTGCATTCTATGCGAATAAGCGCGGACACGACAAAAACAAAAAAAATACACAAACATAAGCGAATATTCCAAACACTTATCGTGCTTGGTTTTTTTGTCGTGGCCAACGCCCCGTCTGCGCACAGCGTCGAGCTCAGCCTTGACGCGACGTACAACGAACAGATCTGGGAGCTCAATCAGCAGATCAGCGAGAAACGGAAATCAGTTGAGTCGCTTCAGCAGCAGGCGGCAGTATATAAAAAAAGCCTTGCCGGAAAGCAGCGTGAGATAGCTTCGCTGAGCTATCAAATATCGACACTGAATCAGACGATAACGAAGATATCTCTTGAGAAGGAGGCCCTCGAGCTATCGATCGAAGAGATCAATCTCCAGATAAAAAACTCCCAGCTAAAAATTCAAGCAACGGA
>JBBTUM010000100.1:0-9474 GCA_038063795.1 Patescibacteria group bacterium
ATGGCACGCATCGCCGCCACTAACATTCTCATTGCCATACTACCTAATCCGGCTGCTGTTCCCTTACGTTTTGAATATCTGCTCACGCGATCACATACCCGGAATCGCGCCACGGAATGGATCCTTGAAAATGCGATCGATGATGAGGTTATCATTTTATCTCCGTCAATCACGCTCTTTCGCGATCGAGACGCTATGGAACGGGAGTTACGCATCGCTACGCTGCGCGCTCCTGAGCGCTACCTTCTTGAACGCTATGATGAGCTCGCGCCGACCATGAGGACCGCGCGATTCACGAACCTTCATTTTTGGAACGACCCAGCTGACTTGTCTGCCCTTATGGCCTATCTGGAGACTTATCGACCGAAGTATTTTGTGCTCGAATTAGGAGATGCTCCCCAGTTCACTGGCATGGAACGCAGCTTGATCGCCGGAAGCACGCTTCTTGCTGAATTCCGCCAAGGCAAGACCGCCGACATGCATGATATGACTGGAAATTTTTTCGTTCCCAGTTCGGTGGTCTTTCAGCTTGAAAGGCTAGGACCGACAGTGCAGATCTATCGACTATGAAAACCATCTACTACGTCGCAAATTACCGTATGCCTACGGAACGCGCACATGGATTGCAGGTCGCGATGATGTGCGATGCGCTGGCTGCTTGCGGT
Organism: Patescibacteria group bacterium; assembly: GCA_038063795.1. GTDB lineage: Bacteria > Patescibacteriota > Patescibacteriia > UBA1558 > 2-01-FULL-52-15 > JBBTUM01. Next base: position 666 of record JBBTUM010000100.1, read on the forward strand.
TGGGACGTTACGCTCGTTGTCCCGCGTAGGGGGCGTCGGTCGAGCGACATCTTTTCATACTATAATCTCAGGCATCGGTTTCGTGTGGTGTATCTGCCAGTGCTGGATCTGACGGGGAAGGTCCCTGTGATCGGTTTCTGGCTGCAGAGTACCACGTTTGCGATGTTGGCGATGCTCTTTATCATGAAGCAGCGTTATCGGGGCACGATCTATTCCCGCGATCAATTCACTCTTTTTCTCATGAGTTTCCTCCTTCGCAATAAACTTATCTACGAAATGCATACGATGCCGGGCGTTATTCGCGGCGTTCATCGCCACCTGTTCAGGAAGCTTCAATGCATCGTCGCTATCAGCGAGGGACTGAAGCGTGAACTTATTGCTGCAGGATGTTCTTCTGATTCTCTTGTCGTCTCGCCCGATGCTTTTGATGCCGCACAATTGAGCGAGGCAGAGGATGGGGCTATCGAGCTCAGATCGCGCCTCTTGATCGCGAAGGATGATACGCTCGTTCTGTACGCCGGGTCGCTCATGCCGTGGAAGGGCGTCGATACGCTCGTTCGCGCGGTCGAGTTACTTCCGCATAGCTACAATATCTGTGTTCTCGGGGGCTCAGAGAGCGATAGAGAAAGGCTTCGAATGCTTGTATCGAGCCATACCTCGTCACAAGTTCATTTTCTCAGAGCGATCCCGCACGGGGAGATAGGAGCGTATCTCAGAGAGGCAGATATCCTTGTGATCCCGAACAGCGGGAGGGATGCCGCAGCGTCTCGGTATACGTCGCCCATGAAGTTCTACGAGTATCTGGCCAGCGGCAAGCCGGTGGTGGCCAGTGACGTCCCGGCACTGCATGAAGTAGGCGATGTCTTTCAGGGGGTCTATTATTTTCAAGCCGATGATCCTTCTGCGCTCGCCGTAGCGCTGCAGCGCGCACGAAAGGGCGAGAGACTGTATCGACGCGAGATGACCAATCATACGTGGGATGCCCGTGCCCAGTTTCTGAGTCGTTATCTATGAGATTCTTCAAGCGATCTGAGCTGGCACGGTATCTCGGCGCTGGCGTTGTGGGGGCATTTGTCCATTTTACCGTCCTCTATCTCGTGACCGACGCAGTTGGCTTGTGGTATCTTTGGTCGACAACGATAGCATTTGTTACCGCATTTCTGGTTTCGTTCAATCTTCAGAAACATTGGACGTTCAATGATAAGGAATGCAGCAAGGTATATCAGCAGGCCTCGATGTTCTTCATCATCGCCTCGATCAACCTCGCAGTGAACGCTGCAGGCATGTATCTACTCGTCGATATTTTCCACCAATGGTACTTGTTTGCGCAAGTCGTGGTGACAGGAACGATCGCTCTGGAGAGTTTTTTTCTATACAAGTTCGTGATCTTTAGATAGCGAACATATCAAAGCTGCTTGATGTTGCCGGGCACTAAAAATAGCTGTCGGCGGTGCCAGTACGACGCGTTTTTAATCTGGACAGGTTGGCTTTTTTTTGTTACGATAGTTTCGATTCATTATGTAAAAACAGCACATGCACGAGGGTACAACACATTCAATTTCCGCCTTTTTCCCCTGTTATAATGATAAGGGGACGATAGCAAGCATGGTCGCGGAAACACAGCGCGTGCTGGAAAAGATCACTGACGATTTTGAGATCATCGTCATCGATGACGGTTCGAGCGATGGAAGCAGGGAGCTGCTGAAGGACCTCCAGCAAGAGTATTCGCGTCTGCGTTTGGTCTTCCATGATAAGAATCGTGGGTATGGGGGGGCATTACGGAGCGGTTTTTCTTCCTCAACCAAGGACCTCATCTTCTACACCGACGGCGATGCTCAATATGACGTGCGGGAGCTTCCGAAGCTATACGAACGCATGTCGCCTGATATCGATATCGTGAACGGCTACAAGATCAAGCGGTCAGATCCATTTCACCGCGTCGTCATCGGTCTCATCTATCAGCACGCGATGAAGATCGCCTTCGGACTGCGTATCCGGGATGTTGACTGCGATTTTCGACTCATGCGTCGTGAGGCAGTGCAGCGACTTAACTTGAAGAGCAATACTGGTACGATCTGCGTGGAACTCATTAAAAAGCTTGAGGACAGCGGAGCTCGTTTTATAGAGGTAGGCGTCTCGCACTATCATAGGACATACGGAAAGTCGCAGTTCTTCAAGCTGAAGCGGTTGTGGCGTACGTTCGTGCAGCTTTCGAGGCTATGGTTCGAGCTGGTCATTCTAAAACGACCGGGATGAAGAAGAATTTGTTTGTTGATCTGCTCGCCAGGCAGCCGGCTCTTTTTAACTGGCTACGGAGACTGCTGGAAAACAATTTTCGGGCGCACAGGGCTGCCATCAAGCGCTATTTTCATTTAGACGGTTCATCGAAGATCGTTGATGTCGGCTGCGGCACGGGTGAGTTTGCGCCGCTTTTCAGCGGGTTTTCCTACACCGGCGTTGATATTGATGAGACATATATCGCTTACGCGCGAAAGCACTATCAGGGAGAATTTATCGTGAGCGACGCGAATCGTATTCCATTCCCGGATGATTCATTTACGTACGGCGTTATTATCGGTCTTCTCCATCATCTTGGGGATGATGATTCGAAGCGTGTTCTGTCAGAGCTGCGAAGAGTCGTCAAACCCTCCGGGGGGATACTGATCATGGAGGACGTTCGGCGTCCTGGAGACGGAGCCATCACGAAGCTGTTGCATGCGCTCGATAAGGGAGGAGATATTCGGACCCGTGAGGAATATCTGCAACTGATCAGCACCTCGTTCGCGGCGAAGGAAGACTTTCGAATGCAGAGCGGCCTGTGTCCTTATCAGGTTTTTTCCATTATCAATGAAAAATAGTATTGACCGCAAGGATTTCGAGGGTAAGCGAGCGCTCATTACTGGCGGACTTGGGTTCATCGGGTCGAATCTTGCACGACGCCTCGTCGATCTCGGATCACAGGTGACGGTAGTCGATTCCCTGATATGGGCGTACGGCGGGAACTTGTTCAATGTGAAGGGTATAGAGCAGGAACTTCACATAAACATCGCGGATGTTCGCGACCGCTATAGCATCAACCACCTGATCAAGGGTCAGGATTATCTTTTTAATCTCGCCGGCCAAGTGTCGCACATCGACAGCATGGAGGACCCGTTCACCGATCTCGATATCAATGTCACGAGCCAGGTGTCCATTCTCGAGTCGTGTCGGCAGAACAATCCCGGAGTGAAGATCGTCTATGCGTCGTCCCGACAGCTCTATGGCAAGCCTCAGACTCTCCCCGTGGATGAGAAGCATCCTATCAACCCGACCGATGTGAATGGCATCAATATTGCGGCGGGGGAGCAGTATCATTTGCTGTACAATGCTGTGTATGGCATCCGCTCGACATCGCTCCGCATGACGAATGTCTACGGCCCGCGTCAACTGGTTAAGCATAACCGTCAGGGCTTCATAGGCTGGTTCATACGTCTCGCGGTAGAAGGCAAGACGATCCAGATCTATGGAGACGGCAACCAGAAGAGGGACTTGAATTACGTCGACGACGTCTGCGATGCGCTGCTTCTCGCGGCAGCCATGGATGAGTCGAATGGCAAGGTATACAACCTCGGTAGCTCTGAGGTCGTCTCGCTCAAGCAGTTGGCAGAGATGCTCATTCGGATAGCGGGCAAGGGTTCATGCGAGCTTGTTCCATGGCCTGAAAAGAAGAAGAAGATCGACATCGGTGACTACTATGGTGATTTTGCGAAGATAAAGAAGGAGCTTGGCTGGTTCCCGAAGACGTCGCTCGCGAACGGGCTTAAGCAAACGGTCGACTATTACACAGAGCACTTGACTCAATATACAGCATGAACGCGATACCTTTCGGCAATCTTAGCCGAGAATATCATTCTCACAAGAAAGGCATTGACGCCGCGCTCCAGCGGGTGCTGCGCCGCGGATGGTTCATTCTCGGGCCTGAGGTGGAACTGTTCGAAAAGGAATTCGCGAAATGGAGCGGCGCTCGATATGCCATCGGTACGGCAAATGGTCTCGAGGCGCTACAGATCGCGCTGATGGGGCTCGGCATCGGGCCGGGCGACGAGGTCATCACAACACCTCTCTCTGCCGTGGCGACCGCGCTCGCAATCACCGCAGTGGGCGCCAGGGTCATCTTTGCAGATATCGACCCTGATACGTTTAACCTCGATCCGCTCGATGTCGCGAAGAGGATCACTTCAAAGACAGTCGCTATCTTGCCGGTGCATTTGTACGGCCAAGCTGCGGATCTTTCAGGGTTGCGGAAGTTGGCACGCGACCACGACCTTTTTTTGGTGGAGGACTGCGCGCAGGCGCATGGTGCCCAGTACCATGGCCGTCATGTCGGGACTTTTGGAGAGATGGGCGCCTTTAGCTTTTACCCCTCGAAAAATCTCGGTGCGTATGGCGATGCCGGATGCATCATCACGAACGATAAGAAGCTCGCAGATCACGCGCGGGCTCTTCGGGATTACGGTCAGGTCGGTCGGTACAATCACGTGTACGCAGGCATCAATAGCAGGTTAGATGAGATCCAGGCCGCGATCTTACGCGTTAAGCTCCGGACGTTGCGACAGTCGAATGCGCGCCGACGTCGCATTGCCGCGTATTACACGAAAGAACTAGCGGTAATGCCATTGAAACTCCCCCTGGAGAAGAAAGGCGCTATGCATGTCTGGCATCAGTATGTGGTACGTACGTCTCGGCGCGCGGAGCTGGCGCGCTTTTTGGCCCGGCGCGGCATCGCGACCCAAGTGCATTACCCGGCGGTGATCTACAAGCAACCGGTGTACCGCTCGCTCGGGTATCACTCGACAGCCTGCCGCGTGGCTGAGCGCGCAGTGACGGAGATCTTGTCGTTACCTGTGTATCCAGAGCTTACCGACGCGGAGGTCAGACGCGTCGTTGTCTCGATCAAAGATTTCTTCCAGCATGGAAACTGAGGTGTATTCGGCGATGTCCGCGCGTGAGGACACCTTTTGGTGGCATGTCGGCATGCGTCGCATAACCGCTGCAGTATTACGCAAGTATGTTCCCCGGCGGGCTGGGTTGAAAATACTTGACGTCGGCTGTGGCACTGGCGGCATGCTTGGTGTCCTGAAGCCTCTGGGGGACGTCTGGGGCGTCGATGTTTCGCCTCAGGCCGTGTCACGTGCAGAACGGCGCGGATATACAGCAGTCAGTCAAGGTGACGCGATGCATTTGCCCTATTCTGACGGTATGTTCGATCTCGTGCTGTGTTCTGATCTGCTGTATCATCGTAGTGTCACGGATGATCGCCAGGCACTCGCGGAAATGCACAGAGTCCTGTCGGCTAGCGGATACTTGCTCGTACGCGAAGCATCGTACGACTGGCTGCGGAGCCATCATGATGAACTCGTCTGGACGAAGCATCGTTATACAAAAAAAGAGCTGGTTACAAAATTGCAGGAGAGCGGTTTTCAGATCACGCTGACAACGTATGTTAATTTTTTTCTGTTCCCCCTTGCCTTCGTTGCTCGGATGGGGGAGAAAATGCGCCCTTCGCGCCAGAAAGGTGACGATCTGTTCGCGACGTCGGAATGGTTGAATGCCATTTTTGCTGCTATACTGAAGCTTGAGGCGCGTCTGGTAACCACTATCTCATTTCCGTTCGGTCTTTCAATATTGTGTTTAGTGACAAAGAAATAATATGGACCTTATGATCATAGGATTGCTACTGACCGATGTTCTGCTCGCAGCGATAGGGCAGCTGCTTTTGAAAAAAGGAATGTTGCTGTTGGGTCCTCTCGAATTCAGCCTTGCTCACATTCCGGTTCTGATCATCGCCGTTTTGAAGAATCTCTATATCTGGTTCGCCCTCGTCTTGTACGGCTTCGGGTTCATTTTCTGGCTGTTTATCCTTTCAAAGGTGAAACTATCCCTTGCCTACCCGGCGCTGAGCCTTGTCTACGTCTTGGTCATTCTTGGGTCGTGGCTTATTTTTAAGGAGAACATTTCGTACCCGCAGCTTATTGGTATCGTTTGTATCTTTGTTGGATTATTTTTTCTGTTCCAAGTTCGTTAAGAGCAACGGCACATGAGCAGGATATACGATAGCTTTCTGAAAGTGTCTTCTGCAGTTTTTGAGCATAGACTCGCTATCATGCTAGCGGTCTGCGTGGGTATACTGGTCTTTGCGCCACAATATCTTTCGCGGCTCGCTCTCGGCCCTGCGTATCAGGGCGTTCCTTTTTTGTACCTTGATAATGAGCTAAATTACCTTGCGCGCATTCAAGACATCGTCCGCGGCGATTGGCTTGGCGATGATTCAGTTTTTTATGAGTACTCTGATGAAAGTATCCTACCTCCGATCGGCGAGTATTTTTATGCCATTCCGAGCTTGCTCCTGCGCGGATCGCCGGTGACCATTGTCATTGCCTCAAAGTTTTTGTTTCCCGCCGCTTTATTCCTGCTGATTTACGCTGTTATGATACAACTGACAGGCTCCCCGCGCGCGTTCAAGGCAAAAATTACCGCAATTGCGGTGGCGCTGCTTTCAACCTTGGGCTATGGTCTGATAGACCTTCGATCAGCGATCGCGACGTTCAGCGGGCAGCTGCATGCGACGGATCTCAATATATGGACACGCCCGGTGAATCCCATCATTGGTGCTCTGCTTTTTTTTGCTTTTCTCGTCGCCCTATGGCGGCTTCACGCTGGACGCGGCATGTGGGCTCGGATCTGGGCTGGCATTGTGCTCGGTCTGTCAATCACGTATTTTTTCAGTTGGGCGTTGTCACTGACATTTCTCATCGTGGTCACCATATCATATGCACTGAGGAAGCAGGCAAAAAGGATCGTTGATCATATCATTGTGTTTGGCATCAGCGTACTCGTTCAGCTGCCTTTCTGGATCAATGCCGTGATGCATTTTGGCAACGGGGACGATAGTCTCGCCCGCCGGAATGGTTTGCTTCTTTTGCACGCACCCATGATGAACAAAGTACTTCTTGTTGGTACGCTATTTTTCGTATGCGTCACTCTCTATCAGTATGTGCGAGAAAAAAAACTTGGCGACTGGTGGTGGTTTAGCGTGTCGCTGCTCGCTGCATGCTGGGTAGTCTTCAATCAGCAGATCCTGACCGGTAGAACGGTCTGGCCCGATCACTTCGTCCAGTTTTCGATCCCTGTCGTGATCATCGTCACCTACGTTATCCTGTATCGATATATACTGCCGCGCTCAGTAGCGCTCTGGATAATACCAGTTGCGCTTGCCATCGCAGGGTCGCTCACGGCTGGCATCTTCTCCGCGTCGAGCTATCGTTACTCCATGGATGACTATCGAAAGCAACAAAATGACGCTCCTTTCATACGGTGGGCAAATGAAAGCACTGCGGAGCAGTGCGTCATATTGGCTTATGAGAAAGGCTACTATCTTTCCTATTTGATACCAGCCTTCACGCACTGCAAGGTGTATAGTTCGTATGATGCGTATTCAGGTGTTCCGCGCGAAAGAATTATCCACAATATGCTTGTGTTGCTGCGCTTACGTCAAATACAGCCCGCTAACGTGAAGAGTTTTCTTGAATCAAATGTAAGCCGTGAGATCAACACGTATCTCTTTGAGGACTGGATCCAGATTTTTGAAACAGAAGTAACCCCGCAGTCGCGGGCAAAAATCGAAATGGTAGCTGATGCATACGCGGAATTTTATACTGAAGATTTTGCAACGGCGATTAGAAAATACAAACTCGATTATATCGTGAGCGAGGAGCCCCTTGCTGGAGTTTTGGTTGATGAGCTGCAGCTCGATGAGGGGAGGCAGTACGGTCGCGTCATCGTCTACCCGCTTCTGTAGTGTCACGATTAGTTACAAATCAAAAAAAAGAGCGGAACTCGGGGGAGTTCCGCGGCAGTGGTGCAGGTGTCATTCAGCGGGGCTTAAGCATGCCTAGATCCAGTGCGGCCATGTGAATGGCCGGGATCAGATTGTCAAGCTGCTTCAGCCGCTTGAGGATCATCTCCGGGTCGGCAGCTTCGGCTGCCGTCTGTTCTGGCGGGTGGACGTAGTCCACGGGCACGCTCAGCACCTCGAGGCCAAATGCGATGGCACGTATGACCGGTACGAAATGCTGGTCCCAGAGGTTGCCGTACTCACCCTCGTAGTCGAGGAAGTACTGGAGAGCCTCGCGATTCATAACGCGAACGCCGGACCACATGTCCAGCGAGTGGCCTGTAAGCAGCCTGAAGGCTTCGTTGCCGAAGAGCTCGGCGTGCCGCTGTTCCTCCGGGTAGGAGGCGAGATCCCCACGGTCTGGGATGGTGATGTCAACGCGACCGTCTTGGATCGGCTCAATGAGCCGTTCGAGAAGGGACACGATGGTGTATTTCTCCGGCTCGAGCCAGATGTAGACGGTGTCAGTGTCTCCACGTTCGGCAGCGTGAGTCAGTGTTTCCTTTCTGCCTTGACCCATGCCTGGGGTCATTTGCGAGTAGATCCCCGCGCCTGTTTGTTCGAGCTGACGCAAGAATCCAGGAGTTGATCCGCCATCGACCACTGTGAGGTCATAGCCATGACGAATCGCTTCTGTCGCCATTCGCACGGCACAGCGCGATCTGGCTCCTTCCTGGGGATACCACGTGGCTGTTGCAAGAACGACTTTCACCTTTTGTTCTCCTTTCTGGAAGGTGAAGCACTGAAGTATGCAATTCTGGTGCTTTTAGTCTACTTTCAGGTTTGGAAAGAACGAAAAAAGGTACCATGAACGAGCGCGGTTGTCAAGTACCTCGTCATGGTTCAATAGCTTGGCAACACCTTACGCGCTAGACT
>JBBTUM010000101.1:0-4802 GCA_038063795.1 Patescibacteria group bacterium
TCATAGCTATCGTGTAGAGAGCGCCTGACGTTCTTCATGGTGAAGGTAACCCCGATGTTCTCGAACTTCCTCATTTCAAGCGTAAGGAACTCTGGAGCGGCGTTCAGGATCTCTATCGAACCACGAGTCGCCGCTGCAAGAGCAATAAAGGTCCCTGTCTCAATCGGATCGGGCATGATCCAGTATTCGGCCGCATGAAGCGATTTGACCCCCGAAATGGAGAGACTATGCGTCCCGATACCGCTGATCCGAGCACCGGCGGCATTCAGGAACCAGCAAAGGTCCTGAACAACATGATCAGCTGCCGCGCATTTGATCGTGACCGAATCATCACACAAGACGGATGCCAAAATGGCGGTTTCGGTCGCGGTGACGCTAAATTCGCTCATGACGATAGAACCGCGCGGGTCGCTTTTCTTCTCTACTGTTATCCACTGATCGTCTACCGAGCACTCATATCCGAGGTCGCGCAGAGCGCTAAAATGGGCATCGAGTGGACGGCTCCCAATACTACACCCGCCCGGGATGGCCATCTGTATCTTTCCAAAACGCCTTGCGAGGCAACCGAGGAAAAAAATGGAAAATCGGATTTTTTTTATCAGGTTGAAATTGATAGTAGCGATATCAAGGCTTGAGGCGTCGATAACGACCGAGTGATCTGCGCCTCGGATCACGGAAGCGCCCATACTTTCCAATATATCAAGGAGGGCCGACACGTCCGATATGTCGGGAATATTTTTCAGAACGACCCTTTCTCGGATAAGGGTCGTTGCTGCAATAATCGGGCCCGCTGCGTTCTTAGCACCCATCACGGGTATGATGCCCCGCAGTTTTTTCCCGCCTTGTATATTAAACGAGTCCATAGTATATTTCTGATACCTGTATATTCTAATCCATTAGGCGAGTTTGAACAAGATGAGGTCAGTGACGCGCCGAATACTCTATCTGATAGCATTCGCGCTTTTTTTTATCATTGCAAGTCTCCTGGCTTTCTACGCGGCGGGCCTCCGTTATAACCTCGACCGCGGCCTCATCGAAAGAGTCGGCGTCTTTTATATCAAATCATACCCAGAGGGCGCCTCGATCCTGATTAATGAGGTACAGACACAAAAAAGGACGCCGCAACGCCTTCTGAATCTTGCACCGGGGACATACGAGGTCAGCGTCGAGCGACCGACCTATGACCGCTGGACGAAGAGCTTGGAAATTCTTCCTGGTGAAACGACATTTGTTCGCGACATCGTTCTTTTCAAGGCATCGCCCGAATTTGTTTCGTTGTCAGGAGGCGGCTCAAGCTTCATACGAAGCCCTGGCGGGACTTCCTATACGTATGCCGCCGCTGACGGATCGATTCATTTGACCAACGTTGAAAATGAGAAAGATTTCATCATCAAGAGCGGCACAGGACCGGTGATCATCCGCGCGATCTCACCTGACGGCTCTCGACTCATCTATTCGTCATTGACAGGCCTACATGTTCTCGACATCAACTCCGAAACTGAAATGGACCTACATATCGAGCCTGAGCTTGTAAAAAAGATATCATGGGACACCGCCAACGATGACCTCATATGGATCTTGCGTGGTTCCGAGCTTGTGCAATTCAACCTTTTTGCGAACGCGACTACGCGATCACTGCTGGATATCGTTGACTTTCTCTCAACGAATGGTCAATTGAGCACGATCGAGAAGGATGATGATTCATATATGGCAACGGTCTATGGCACGGCCGCTGGTCAATCAACAGTCTCATATGCGCTCACAGGTGCGACTGATCCCCGTCTTGCGTCCGTTTCGAACCAGCTTATCATATATGCTGATGCTACCCGAGTCTGGGCGCTCACTCGAGCGGATTCCGTTTTCGTGGAATTTAACGCTCGGCTGCATCTTTTACACGATCAAAGGCTATTGCTGGCAGATTCGTTTGAGGAATCGCTCTCGTACCTCGAGGACAAAAAAACCGAGCTCATTGACAGACACTCGGAGACGACACGATCGATCGAGTGGCATCCGAGCGGTAGCTATTTCCTTCGTCATGTTGATGATCGCGCCGAGCTTGTCGAACTAGACGGACGCGATGTCAGGAACGTGCACCTCGTCGACCGGATCCAGGACGATGCAACGTTCAGTTTCAATAACGAGGGCTCTCGACTCTTCGTGCTCAGCTCAACGACCAACGGCTTCTACGTCATTCAATAGCTCACTTTTTCTTTGACTCCTCGGAGATATAGTGAGACGCCGCAAGTAGTGAGTCGAAAGTGCCCGCATCAAACCAGGGTTTTTCAAGAATTCTGACATCAAGCTCGCCGCTCTTCAAGAAGATATTGTTGATATCGGTTATCTCAAGCTCGCCTCGGGCAGATGGCACGAGTTTTTTTGCAAACTCAACGACTCGAGAGTCGTAAATATAGATACCGGTGACCGCGTAGTCGCTCGCGGGCTTTTGCGGCTTTTCTACGATCGACAGTGCGCGTCGCGACGCGTCAAACTCAACAACGCCGAAGCGCTCAGGATCAGCGACCTTCTTAGCGAAGATCCTGCCGCCCGATCTGAAATTTTGGATGGCCTCGCTCACATCGTCGATGATGATATTATCACCAAGTATCATGGTCACCGCATCGTCGTCGATGAACGATTCTCCGATGATGAACGCGTCTGCGAGTCCTTTGGGATGGTCTTGGATCTCAAACGTGAATTTCACGCCCTCACCGAAATCGCGGCCGGAGCCGAGCAGGTTAAGGAAATGTCCGGCATAATCGGGCGCGATGATGATGAGGATCTCCTTGATACCCGCGCGCAGCAATGTACCCAGCGGGTAAAATATCATGGGTTTATTGTACACAGGCAAGAGCTGCTTGCTTGTGATCTTTGTCAGCGGCATGAGCCGCTTTGCCTTCCCGCCTGCGAGGACAATACCTTTCATACGAACGTATTCCAATGATCTTCAGCGATAGCCTCCCGCTTGAGAAGCGGCTTCCACCATGCTTCGTTTTTCTGATACCACCGAACCACCTCTCGTAATCCCTCGTTGAACGTTATCTGAGGCGACCAGCCAAGCTGCTCTGTGATTTTTTTCGAATCAAGAAGATAGCGTCTATCATGCCCCGGCCTGTCTTGGACGTATTCCTTATACTGCGCGTCAAGTCCGAGGATCGAAAGTATCGAATCCGCTATCGTCTCGATATCCACCTCCACCCCGGTGCCAATGTTATACGTCTGACCAGGCAAACCCTTTGACAAGACCGCCTCGACCCCACGGCAGTGATCGTCAACGTGTATCCACTCTCGCCTGTTTTTGCTTGATCGGTAGAGTGGCATTTTTTCATGCGCAAGCGCCTTGATCGTAAAAAGTGGAATTATTTTTTCAGGAAATTGATAGGGTCCGTAGTTATTTGAGCAGTTGGAAATAGTCACGGGCACTCCGAAGGTATGCGAGTAAGCGCGACAGATCATGTCCGCAGCCGCCTTGGAGGCATTATAAGGCGTATTAGGGCGGTACGGCGATTCCTCTGTGAATTTCTCATCCGTTTCCAGCGAGAGGTCGCCATACACCTCGCAGGTCGATATGTGATGGAATCGATCGACTCCGACGACGCGAGCTGCCTCAAGAAGTCGCTGCGTTCCGATGACGTTCGTCTCCGCGAAGATCCCCGGATTCACGATAGCCCGACTATTATGGCTCTCCGCCGCAAAATTGACAATGATTTCCGGCTTATGCTTCGTCATCGTTCGCAGGTTCGTATCGTAGTCACGAATATCGCCTTTGACAAATATATGCCTCGCGCCAAAGGAAGCGTCTACATCAGCGAGGCTTTCGCGGCATCCCGCGTAGGTCAGAGCGTCGTAGGTGATGACCGTATCGCGCTCATGATTTTGTAGCCAGAAGCGAACAAAATTGGACCCAATGAAGCCAGCTCCTCCGGTAACGAAAAGTTTCATATTCTTTTTCGAATTTGCTCTGCGACTGAGTTCAAATCCTCTTTCTCGATCGAATTACCCGGCCACGACCTCAGACCGTCGCCCTGGTATCTCGGGATGATATGCCAATGCGCATGACCGATAACCTGTCCAGCCGCCGCACCATTGTTGATGCCTATATTGAATCCGTCAGCGCCGAGAGCTTGAGCAATTTTTGGGGCATAGTCGGCTACAAAAGCCGCCATCTCCCTAACTATCTTCACGGGAGTCGACTCAAACGACTGAAAGTGATCACGAGGGATCACCAATGTGTGACCACGAGAAATAGGATTCACGTCAAGAAAAGCATACAGGTCGTCGCTTGCAGCGACCCTTTCGTGCGGCAGTTCATCCGCAACGATCTTACAGAAAATGCAGTTCTTCCCTGTATGCTCAGCCATTCCAGTCAAAATTTATCTTCGGGTCATTATGCGCCATCCGAAATTCATCAGGATTTCCCGGGTCGTAGTGCTCCGTCGTGTGATAGAATAATATGACCGGGTCACGCGAGAGCACCTGGTATCCATGGACGACCCCGGCCGGTATCAGAATTACTTTATAATCATCGGCGCCTGCTTGGATGACCTGTGTCATCCCCCGCGTTCTCGAATCGCTACGACTGTCGTAGAGAACGACACGCGCTTTGCCTGATGCAAAGAACCAGACGTCGTCCTGCTTCTGATGCCAATGGAACGCTTTGATCGTGCCCTCGTTCGCAACGGTCATCGTGGACTGACCGAATCGCCGCAACAGACCATCGTAATAACGGAAAATTTCCATCAAAAAACCCGGCTTCACGTCATGCGTCGAGTCAGGTATGTCCTTGTGAATAGTAACTTTATTAA
>JBBTUM010000102.1:0-8260 GCA_038063795.1 Patescibacteria group bacterium
CCCCGCTTCTTTGTTTCTGGGCCGAGATTCTATGAGGGTATGCTATACTAGTCATATGCAAAAAAAGAGATGCGACTGGGGCACGAGCGACCCCCTCATGATGAGATACCACGACACGGAGTGGGGGCGACCGGTCCATGATGAACGGAAATTATTTGAATTTCTCCTGCTTGAAGGATTTCAGGCGGGCTTAAGCTGGTCGACCATTCTCAAAAAACGGGAGAACTTCCGAAAAGCGTTCTCGGGCTTTGACTACAAAAAAATAGCGCGGTATACCGCGAAAGACATTGCGCGACTCATGAAAGACGCAGGCATTATTCGTAATCATTTAAAGATACATGCCGCGGTGACGAACGCCCGTGCGTTTTTGAAGACACAGAAAGAATACGGCTCGTTCGATAGATATATCTGGAGCTTCGTAAAAAATAAACCCATCGTGAACAAATGGAAGCATATCCGGCAGCTGCCAGCCTCGACGAAATTGTCTGATACTGTCAGCGCGGATCTAAAAAAACACGGATTCAAATTTGTCGGCACGACGATCGTCTACGCGCACATGCAGGCGACCGGCATGGTGAATGATCATCTGACGTATTGTTTCCGGTATCCGAGAAAGTGAAAAGGCCGCCCTCGGTTCCGTTGTGCGGAACCTCGGACGGCCTCCGTCATGTACCCTCCGTTACCCTGCGTGCGGGTAGAAGAGATACTGCAGAATGATGATCATCGAGAAGATGCCGCCGGTGTACTGCCCCGCGGTAACCAAGTACTCTTTCTTGAGAAAGGTGTAGGTCCCGAAGGCGAAGTAGGCGATCGCAGCGAGCGTCCACGTCACTATCGAACCGCTCGTGTACATCCCGAGCCTGAAGTTCTCGATGAACTGCGGCGGTAGCGAGATGATGAAAAGTCACACCGACCAGCCGCCGAACTTGATCCAGAAGTTTTTCATTAGCCTCTCCGTTGGTATCAGTTGGGTTCGGTTGGTTACGAGTGACGCTCGCGACGAGCTTTTCGCGCCGCCATTCGCGCAGCTTTCTTATCTCGATGCTTCTGCCGTCCTGACTCGGTGAGGCAGCCTAGAAGCTCAAGTACGAGTTCGAGAAGGGAGAAGAGTATCTCCCCTGCAGCCTCAGCTGGCATAGCGCACCCCCTAGGGTATTATTGGATATTTAATGGGAAAGGGCAGAATCTTATAGAATACCATGTTTCTCATAAAAAAGCAAGTGTCATACTTCATAAACATAGGGTATTATGGGGAAATGCGGTTTAGACAGGCACTGCTTTTTGCTTCCCTTGTTCCCTTGATTTCAGGTTGTTTTTCGCAAAGCTCGTCGAGCCAGCAACCGCAGCCGAGCGCCTCTCCAACTGTGCCACAAGACGCTCTTCTGGAAAGAACGCGTTCGAGCGGTCAGCAGGTTCAAGTATCGCGCCTCGAAGAGTTTTCAAAGCAACAGTTCAGTGGCTCAGATCTCAAGCTCGGCCGTGTGCTTGATGACAATGCCGCTTATACTCGTTACTACATCACCTATCAGAGTGGTGAGCTCACGATTTCGGGCATTATGAACGTGCCAAAAGGCCAGGGGCCCTTCCCTCTGTTGATCCTTAATCACGGATACATCGGCCCTGCCGTCTATACGAATGGCCGCGGTCTGAAGCGCGAGCAGGATTACCTGGCGCGTCGTGGGTATGTGGTCCTGCATCCTGATTATAGAAATCACGCAGACTCCACAAAGGTGGGGAACGTTGAGCTGAATTTTCGCCTTGGGTATGTGGAGGATGTCATCAACGCGATTAATGCTGCAAAGTATTCAGGATTCGACTTCATCGACACATCACGCGTGGGAATGCTTGGGCACTCAATGGGAGGCGGCGTCGCGCAGACGATCATGGTGA
Organism: Patescibacteria group bacterium; assembly: GCA_038063795.1. GTDB lineage: Bacteria > Patescibacteriota > Patescibacteriia > UBA1558 > 2-01-FULL-52-15 > JBBTUM01. The sequence continues at coordinate 1,891 of JBBTUM010000102.1, forward strand.
CGCATCCTGATCTTGTTGACGCTTTTGTTCTCTTCGCGCCGGTCAGCAGCAACTACGTTGACTCGTTCAATAAGTGGGTCGTGAGCAGGCGAGAGGTCGCGGAAGAGATCCGGGAGCGATATGGCAGCCCCGACGAGTTCCCAGATTTTTGGGCGGGCCTTTCCCCCAGGACATATTTCGGCAGGGTCTCCTCTCCCGTCATGCTTCATCATGGTGCGCAAGACGAATCAGTCCCCTTGGCGTGGAGCGAGCGAACCGTGGCGCTTCTTCAGGAAAAAGAAAAAGATATTATCTTCCACGTCTATGAGGGCGAGAAGCATGAGTTCATCGATCAATGGCCGCTCGTGATGCAGCGTACGGTTGATTTTTTTGACGAGCATTTGAGATAAGGGACCGCGTTGCGTTCAAACAAAAGAACTTGCTCCGTCGCAAGTTCTTTTCAGTATATCGATATGGATCCGGTCTACTCGAACATCCGGTTGCTTCCGACGATGACCTTGAGCTGCCCCGGCGCTATTCGTACATCCGCCGGCGTCTTCAAAATAACTTGTTCGTCAGTGAGTATGGAAGCACCATCCTCGTCTTGTGCGCTGATGCGTATTTTTTTAAAAGGTAATATCGTCGGCCTCAAGGAGCGCTTTGAGAACCATCTCTGCTGAATCGGCGTGATGATGGCTTCGAGGATGCCGTCAGTCGGGTTCGAGTAGACCTCTCCTCCAAAGGCGCCGACGTTACAGATCCTGACGACGTTCAACACGGTGGTCGGCTTGACTGAGTAGGTATCACAGTCGATCGAGATCTTGGCATTCGTTATCTCGGCGGTATTCAAAAAATAATAATTATTGATCATGCCGAGGTCGAGCTTCTTGATGATGCGCGCCGCCAGCACATCACAGGCAGGTTCTCGAGGTGGGATACCAAGCACTCGCGCGATCTTGCTATTACCCTCAGCGGGTATCAGTCCGAGCGTTACGTGAAGCGGCGCAATGACGTTGATGATCTTCGCGAACGTCTGGTCATCGCCGATAGCGACGACCGTTGCCACTCCTGCCTTTACCGCATCAGTGATGAGCTCCTTCGTATTCTTAAGAATATTAAGACGAGCGATCTTCCCCTTAATATCAAGATCGGTCACCCGCCGCTCAACTCCCGCGAGGAATGAGGCGTACTTTGGCTGACTTAAAAAAGCGTCGTAGATATAGAGATACATGTCAGGTGACGTTGTCTTTCGGAAACAACGCTATTTTGTTTTTTCTCTAAGCTTATCGATGATGACTTTTGGTTTTTCCGGAAGCAGGTCAACAGGAGCCTCAGATCCTCTATCAAGCTTTTCTCGTGACATAGTGATCTTGCCATTCACGACGGCCCCCTCCTCTATGCTGAGGGCCATGGTCTTGATGTCGCCCTGGATCGACGCTGTTGCAGTAAGTTTGAGCAGGTTTGCAATAATATTGCCACGCACTTTTCCTGCAATGTTCGCATTTTTCGCCTGGACCTGGGCCTCAATAACTGCGTTTGTACCGATACGTACATCGCCTTTTGTTACGAGATTGCCGACAAGCATACCCTCGATGACGACATCACCCTCTCCTGAAAAATTGCCCTCGAGCTTGACCGATGGACCGATGAAGGTCTCAGCGGAAAGGGGAGCTCCGCTGTCTCGGGTCTGAGCATTGAACATTTTTGTAAGATTAATGGTCAGTTTTTGATGAGTGAATAGTAGTTAGTTTTGTCGCTTATGTCAAAGTATTTTTATCATGATGGACATAGTCATGCACGTCGGATATCATTCGTAGTAGTCTGACTTCTACGGGAGATGTATCGTGTGTTGCATAATTATTTTATGACGCACATATACGGCTAACCTAAGGTAGTTTATTGAAGGGCATGCAGAGAATTTGATAATTTGTTCCACGAGGAACATTTAAACTCCTGCACCGACGCCAATCTGAGTTCGACGTCCCGGCCGGAGCGTCTGGGAAGCTTCACCCACAGGGTGATCGCCCCATTGGCGATAATGGATACCTGCCCGCCAGTCGCCTACGCTCCAGGCGTTGGCAGGCGGGTCCGCCCGACTTGCCTGACGACCCCATAGTTCAATGGATAGAACGAGGGACTCCTAAGCCCTAGATGCAGGTCCGCCCCGTACCGATTGGTCCTCCAAAATAGCCTCTCGTAGTTCAATGGATAGAACGAGGGACTCCTAAGCCCTAGATGCAGGTTCGATTCCTGCCGGGGGGACCAGCTGGTACGGGGTGAGAATTCCTGCTGGGGACACCAGACAAGTCATTCGAGCGGTGAGCGACTGACTACCCGCGTGACTAGGTAAAGTGCTTAGATTTTTGCTAAAATAAGTGCGACCCTCCTTTAAGAGGCACACCATAAACCGGTCCTTGCGCTCCGGTTCACGGCAAGCTATATACTTTGCTCGATAAGTTTCTCTGCCGGCCAGTCGTTTGCGCTCCAGGCCCTCGTAGGCGAGGCGAATAAGCCAAAGGGTCGGTTTGGAGTAGACCAACCGCAGATTTGATATGAACGGCCCTAATATAAGGCGAAAGATTCGCAGTCAGTGCATCTATCAATGTAAAAAAAGCGACCTCTGCTCAGAATCGAGCAGAGGCCAGTCCCAGTCGGTGTGTGCTGCCTAGTAGCCATTCGCGATCAACACTGTGAAGTAGAAGAGCGCGAGGGCTATGAAAACCGCAAGGATGATGAGCCAGAATAGCGCTCCGGCTGCGTCACCCTCCCACCAAGGGTTTGTCGAGATTTGCTGCCTCAGGAAGTCATTGAGCAGCGTTTTGACCCCGTCAGTGACTCCCTGGGCTGCCCCACCGTTGTACACCTGGTAGACCCAGGCTCCGATGATTGTCAGCACAATCACCACGATCAGTACGGCCGCAACGGCCTTTAGGGCCTTCTTGGCGTTCATCGGGTTTCCTCCTTAATGAGCAATATTGTATTATATCCAATTAGCATAAATTTGTCAAGAAGTCGAAATTGTATTGACATTTGGCCAGCATACTCTATACTGGTACCGAGTATGCAATGCGATAATAAAGACTTCCTCAACAGAGTACGCAGGCTTTCCGGTCAGATCACTGCCCTTGAGAAGATGTATGACGACCGAAGGACCGCCCAGGAGATCGTCCAACAGATCGTGGCTATTCGGGCTTCGCTCGCGTCACTTGCGAGGCTGATAGTCGAGGCCGAGGTGAAGGGTTGCCTGCCGAGCGGCAGCAGCGGCCAGCCAGTTTCGAGCTTGGTTGATACGCTGTTCAAGGTGAGTTAGCTTGCTGAGTTTCGTGTCTGCTTTTATAATCCGAGTATTAATCAAAGAGGGACTTCACCGTATGGAACATGAATTTACCGATTCGAATTTTCAGCAAGCCGTCGGCGCCGCACAAGGTGTCGTGCTCATCGATTTTTGGGCGCCATGGTGCGGACCGTGCAGGGTGCAAGGGCCGATTGTTGAAGATATCGCAAAAGAGTTCGCGTCTGAGAAGGGAGTGACGATCGGTAAGTTGAACGTGGATGAGAACCCTGTGACGTCCCAGAACCTCCAGGTGATGAGCATACCGACGATAAAAATTTTTAAAGACGGCCACGTCGTTGCGAATATGATCGGCCTTCGGTCGAGGGATACGATCGTGAAAGAGCTCAGGGCGCATCTCTCATAAACTTTGCACAGCAACATGGACTCGCATGACCTTATCGTTATTGGTGGAGGAGCCGCCGGGCTCGGCGCCGCTCTGTATGCGGCTCGTTTTCGTCTGAACGTTATCGCACTTGCGAAGGAATTCGGCGGGACAGGGAACATCGCGCATCGAGTCGACAACTGGATCGGTGAGCCCGGGATCTCCGGTTTTGACCTCATGCAAAAGTTCATCGAGCATGTGAAGCAGTATGACGTGCCGATGATCCAGGCCGAGGTGACAGCGGTGTCGAAGGTCGATGGCGGATTCGAGATCGTTGCGTCTGAAAAAAGCTATCGGACGAAGATGATCTTATTTTCAAATGGGATGATGCATCGCAAGCTCGGCGTCCCCGGCGAAGAGGAGTACGCGGGCCGAGGCGTGCATTACTGCTATACCTGTGACGGACCCTTATATCGCGGCAAGCGGCTCGCGGTCATCGGAGGATCTGACGCGGCGGCGCTCGGCACAGTGTTCCTGTCAGAATATGCCACGCAGGTACACGCGGTGTTTCGTCGCGAGCGGTTGACCGCCGAGCCGGTATCGGTGGAGCAGGTCGCGAAGCTCAAGAATGTCGAGCTTCTGGCGATGAGCAATGTCGCAGAAATTATCGGCGACGGCAGCAAAGTGACGCAGTTGAAGCTGGACACCGGCCGGGTTTTTGATATCGACGGAATATTCATCGAGATCGGCCATCTGCCGCTGAATAAACTGGCGCTCGGCCTCGGTGTTGAGACCGATAAGAAAGGTTTCATCAAGGTGAACAATAAGCAAGAGACGAGTGTCCCGGGTGTTCTTGCGGCTGGCGACATCACGAATGCAACCGAGCTCAAACAGTTTATTACCTCTGCAGCAGAGGGCTCGATAGCGGCTCAGACTGCGTACCATACATTGAGTCGAGAGCGATGAAGGCGACGATACAAAAGATCATTCAAGAGACGCCGCGTGTTTTGACGTTCATCGTCGCACTAGAGAAGCCTGTCTCATTCAAGACCGGACAGGCTATGAAGTGGAACATCCCTCAGGTGCCCACTGGTCGGCTTTTCTCGGTTGCGAGCCCTGGCTCGGATGCTGCGACTGAGCTGTGGTTTACTATTCGTATTTTTGATGAGGGTAAGTTCACTTCACATCTACGGTTCCTGAAGGAGGGCGATGCGATCGAGCTCGCCGGCCCGTTCGGCAAATTCATCTTCGATGAAGCGGACGCGAGCGACGTAGGGCTTATTGCCGGAGGATCCGGGATCTCAGTGCTGCGGAGTATTTATCGGACCGTGCTTGATAAGAAACTTCCGCGCAAGGTGCATCTCGTCTTCAGTGTTCTGAACGTGAACGAGATAATATACAAAGACGAACTGGCGGTGCTTGCCCGGACACATGATAATTTCACGTATACCATCGTTCCGACCGAGAAACATCCCGACTGGCACGGGTCGTGTGGGTTCGTCAATCGCCAGATCTTCGACAATGAATTCAAGGACTATAAGGAGTGTTTCTATATCTGCGGTCCGCAAGCTTTTATTGATTGCTCTCTGAGTGTTCTGAAGGAAGCGGGTGTTCCTGAGGATAAAATTTATATAGATCACTGGACCTTTTATACGCCGAAGCAAAAAGGAGAAGCCTGAGAGTCAAATTCTAAATTCCAAATCATAAACTCTAAACAAGCACCAATATCTAAACCGTTTGCGACCACACTTCAAGCGATATGAATGCATTTTCTTCAGCCATGCAGCAGCTCGACCGGGCCGCCGCCGCCAGCACGATACCTGATAGAGTATTGAAGCATTTGCGGCAGCCGCAGCGTATCGTCGAGGCATGGCTGCCGGTGATGCTCGACAATGGCGAGGAGCGGATCTTTCCCGCCTACCGCGTACAGTACAATAACGCGCGCGGGCCCTTCAAAGGCGGCATACGGTATCATCAGAACGTTGACCTTGATGAAGTGAAGGCACTGGCGTTCTGGATGACGATCAAGTGTGCGGTGGCGAATATTCCGCTCGGCGGCGGCAAAGGGGGAGTCATTGTCGATCCGCGCGAGCTGTCTCCCACGGAGATCGAGAGATTGTCGCGGGAGTTCGTGCGCGCGTTCAAGGATGTGATCGGTCCTGACAAAGATATTCCGGCGCCTGACGTCTATACGACGCCACAGATCATGCATTGGATGGCGGATGAGTTCGTTAAGCTATCAGGCGATTCAAGGGGCAACGCGACGTTCACGGGTAAGCCTATCGAGCATGGGGGGTCAGAGGGGCGGGGGCGCGCGACAGCACAAGGAGGGTTCTACGTACTGCACGCATACGCGACAAAGATTAATTTAAAAAAAGACGCGACGATCGCGGTTCAAGGCTTCGGTAATGCGGGCAGCATCTTCGCCGAGCTCGCGTCAGCCGCCGGCTACAAAGTTGTCGCCATTTCTGATTCATCGAGCGCAACGTACAATGAAGCCGGTCTGGGTATCGCCGCCGCGGCACGATACAAGAGCGAGCACGGCAACTTCCTCGAGTTCAGCGGCGGCGAGGACATTTCAAATGCCGAGCTTCTGAAGCTCGACGTCGATGTGCTCGTTCCGGCTGCGCTCGAGAACCAGATAACGATCGACAATGTGCGAGACATCAAGGCGCGCACCATTCTCGAACTCGCGAACGGCCCGGTCCATTCGGAGGCGGATCCGATACTTTTCC
>JBBTUM010000102.1:8270-12843 GCA_038063795.1 Patescibacteria group bacterium
TCCAAAAGAAGATCCACGTTATTCCCGACGTGCTCGCGAACAGCGGGGGAGTAATCGTCTCGTATTTTGAGTGGGTGCAAAATTTAAAGAACGAGCACTGGACAGAAGAGCGCGTGAATCACGATATGAAGCAGCTCATCGTTGAGGCATTTGATGCAATCTACGCTATTGCGCAGAAGAAGCAGATCGATCTCAGAACAGCTGCGTTCGTACTGGCGCTCGAGCGGATCGCCGAAGCGATGAGATAGATGTGAGAATGGCTTAGTTTTTAATAGAGGGCCTTCATCGTTGGACGCGGTTCTAACATTTTCTACGATTCGGAGCCAAATAAAAACAACTGAACAGTCGTTCAGTTGTTTTTATTTCTGGGTGACGTCCTGAGGTGAAATACTCCTGCACCATAGGGCAGGTCAACCATAGAGTACCCCATTCGAGGTGCTTTTTGGTTTTAGAAATAAAAAAGAAGGCCGGTCGTTCGCCGAAGCGAACGCCGACCCAGTGTACGAGGACGAACAGTGATCGTCGCGCCTAGAGAAACTCTGCCTCCAAGAGAGCCCTCTTTCGTGCAAGCTCATCTTTTGTTAACTCACGTCCGCATTGCTCTATGGCGTACTCTTTCCAGCCATTCAGCTCCCCTTCAATCCTTTCTTTCTTTTGTTCTGTTGTCATTTCGGGCTCTTCACCGAGATTTTCCACTTCTATCTCGAGAAAAGTCCCGTGACCGATGAGCAGTTTGACTACTGCCGCTTCAAGGGTAGGCCCACGTCCATTTCGCACAGGGGAGATCTCACCTTCCGAAGATAGTCCAAAGGCGATGTATTCTTCCTTACCCCGGCACTTCACTACCTGAATTTTATTGAGCCTCATTTGAACCTCCAGGTTTTTCGTTCTTTTGGGATAAACTGCTAAGGCAGGTATGTAAGACAGGAACATTGCAGATATATATGTATAGCATATTATTTTAAAATTGTCAATACTAGCCTATTTCCATCACAACAAAGCTGGTTATAACATCCTCCATCCCCCTCAGAGCCCTGAGGGGGATCCACGATTCGGAGCTAAATCTTGACAAAAAAGAAAAGTGGTGCTATAAAGTAGCATCACTTTTTTGTTACTTCAAATGGAGGTGCGTTGTGGGTACATATGCTGTATATCGTCTCTGGGCAGGCGTGACTCAGGGTGAGCTCGCTGACGTCAACCACCCCTTCATTGATGAAGTGATGGATAACATCGGTGGCGTTGAGAAAGAAGGGGTCAAGTTCGTGAGCATCGGTATGCACGGGGAGACCATTGGTCTCGGTGTCGAGGTCAAAGAGCTGAACTGGGAAGTTGAGATCAACGAAACCAATAGCTTCGACCCAACCATTTGCGAGAAAGCGATCAAGGTTCTTCACTTGGTCAACCGGGTCTTCAAGGATCTCAGCATCTCTGTCACCGCAAAGTTGTATCATCATATCGATCTCGGTGGGTGATCCAAGGGCCGAAAGGGAGAAATCCTGAGTAGGCCTTTTTAAAATCATTGCAAATTATTTTGCAATTTCAATCCGAATATCCTCTCCGATGCGCCTGCCCGTCCTGACGCCGTCAGGCGTACAGGCGGGGGAGCCAATAAAAGGACAGCTTTAGCTAGCTATTTTTTTGTATTACCCTAGATAAGAGTTCGAACTTTTTTTGAAAAAGAAGAAGCCGCACCCCCGTCGAGCAGTTGCTCGGTGGTTGGGATGCGGCATGTCGTTTCACTGCGATCGGCCTCATGGCTCTACTCCATCCGTCTCGGGTTTGTGCCGTAACGGCGGAGCTGCACCAGAATCACGATGGTCAGGATGAACCCCGGTGTTTGGGATGCGAAGATGAACCAGTCGGGCTTTGTGAAGCCATAAAGGCCCCAGAGCGTGTAGGTGCAGAAGACGGCGTAGAACAGCGTAGGCTCGATGCCCTCGCAGGACTTTCGCTTCCAGTTCCGGTATATCTGTCGTGGTAGCCCCAGCAGCACGATCGTGAGCGAGGTGCACACGGCCAGTGTGCCGAGTATCTTAACCATGTGACCTCCTCTTACCACTTGAACACGAAGCTCATCTCGCCGCTGATGACGGTGCGGGTGTTCGTGAAAGTGAACAGGATGAAGTCGTCCACCTTCTTGAGCCCCCGAAAGTTCTTGAGCACGAGACGCATCGTGAAGTGCTCGCCTTTCGGCGTGAGCCGGTGAAAGATCATGTTGATGTGCCGGTAGAAGATGTTCTCGAACCGACTCAGAGCCTCGCGCAGCGCTTCTCTCCCGATGTTGACCGGAACCAGCCCGCTTTTGAGCAGGTGGCTTGCGAGGAGGTAGCTGGTCTGGGAGAGGCAACGCACGTACTGCTCCGCTGTCACGTAGTTGATAGGCTCGTTCGTGTACTGCTTGTCTGTCGGAACCCGACAGGTCACCTCGATGGACAGTTTGTCGTCATCGAAGAGGGGGTTGAAAACGAAGATCTCGGATTCGGGGTACAGTACCTCGATGATCGATTTGGTCATGGCTATTCGCCTCCATTGTTTCATTCAATTGTGAAGGACAAGAACAGCAAACCATAGCAAGTAGACATTGAAAAGTCAATCTTACGCAGGTAAAGCAGTCATGACAGCAGTCCGAACATCCTCCATCCCCCTCAGGGCACTGAGGGGGTTCCATGATTCGGAGGCATTACCTGCGTAGCGACCGTTCCAAAAAAAAGAAAAGTGGGGCGATTCCTCTGGAGAAGGAATCGCCCCACGGGTGTCGGGGAGCAGAGGGGGTGGCTGCTCCATCGACGTGGCCGGGCGGGCAGCGCCGCGGTGGAAGAAGGATCAAGTATGCATCCAGTATACACGAATACCTTGTGCAGGGTCAATCATTCGTGAACTATCATTCGCAGGCAGATTGCTTTACCATGAGCCTATGCATATCATTGGCGTCGATGAGGTCGGACGCGCCGCCTTGCTGAGGCGAGCCTCGCCCCAGCGCACATATAGTGTAGGTGTCGACGAAGTGGGGCGGGGGGCGCTTGCTGGGCCGCTGGTCGCTGCAGCCGTGCGTGTCATTGATACACGGCATTTCCCCTATTCCGACGTGACCGACTCAAAGCTTCTTTCAGACCAAGAGCGGCGAACAGCTCTCGTTCAGATACTGAAAACGGCGCAAGTCGCCTATGGCATCGTGAGCCATCAGACCATCGACCGTCTGGGCATTCAGCAGGCGAATGTGCTGGCGGTAGACCGAGCACTGCGTCCGTTCCTCGGAGAACAAGCAGAGGTCCACAGCGACTATATCGGAAGCTTCGAAGCTTTGACGACGGTTCCTGCTACGGTCACGCTGCATGTGCATGGAGAGCTCGCCATGCCAGAGATAGCTGCAGCCTCAATTGCAGCGAAGGTATTCCGTGACGATATCATGGTGCGACTTTCAGACTTGTTGCCTCAGTACCTTTTTTCGAAACACAAGGGATATGGTACCCGCGAGCATATCCGCGCCGTCAAACGATATGGGCGGTCGTCCTATCACCGGATGAGTTTTCAGTATTGATAATTACCGGTATACTGAAGGGGTATGAATTATGTGACCAGTAGTTCCAGGACAGATTTCAATATCATGCTCATCGGCGTCGCAACGTCGGCGCTTTTTTTCATCGCCGCGATACGCCCGTCCATCCTGGAAAATAACATGGTCTTCACGCTGCAGCTTATCTGTGCCATACCACTGCTCCTGAGTTCCACGATCGCTTCGCGACGGACAGCAGACACGAGGAAACCAGAGGTCTTTGACGCATACGCTACCTATCTGTCCGTGCTCGGGTACGCGCTGATCATCAATGCCGTCGGTATTCTGGTCGCGATATTTGCGAATAGATGGGCGGCGGTTATTTTTTTCACACTGAATATCATCACCCCACTCGTGTATTCGTACCTGCGCGTGACCGTCGATAGATATTCTCTGTCCGTCCGCGTCCTGCAGGATAGTTTTTTTATTCTGATCATCATCGCTTTCGGATTGGCGGTCGTTCTCTAGCATTCGTCGGTCGTTATGACCCACCGTATCAGAATTCTGCTCGCAATCGTTGTTATTGTCGGAGCGCTCATGCGTCTCTATGACCTTCCTCGTGGGGACGCGATCTCCGACGAGGTGTTATATGGATTCCGGTCGATCGGGTATCTTGATTTCGATTTCGCCGTCGCGCAGCCGACGACGTTACAGCTCGTCGCTCCGGACACCGCAGAGATCCCGCTGTGGACGAAGCTCTCGTTCCATGATCACCCGCCTCTGGTCTTTGTCGTGCAGCACTGGTTTTTGAGAATCGCAGGTGCAAATCTCTGGGGGCTGCGGCTTCCATCGGCGCTGTTTGGTATTGCGTCACTGTTTCTGGTATATCTGATAACGAAGAAGCTTTTTTCCGATCGTGCAGGGCTCGTTGCCGCTTCGCTCATGACGGCGCAGGTGCTCATGATCTACGTTTCCCGAACTGGTATTCAGGAGTCGCAGGTCATTTTTTTTATGCTCCTCTCGGGGTACTCGTTCTTGAAGGCGCAGGATCAGCCGTGGTGGTATCTCGGTTTCGGTGCG